>CAZJZP010000005.1:18017-29106 GCA_964550505.1 uncultured Prolixibacteraceae bacterium
TTTAAGCATTAGTTTTAGGGTATTTCCCTTTTATTTGAACGAAAAAATTTATAACAAGGATTTTACAGCAATACAATTAATGAAAATGGATGAAGCTAATCCTTTTAGTTACCAATATCGTCCACAAGAAAACACAAATTTTTTTGAAACAGAAGGCATAGATAAACAAGGAAGCATTTCCAGGGGTGTGTCTTTTGGAAACAGTCAAGATGTCGTTTTAAACTCAAATCTCGATTTACAATTAACAGGTGAATTAAGTGATGGAATAGAAATTAAAGCTGCAATTACCGATAATAATATTCCTATTCAACCACAAGGAAATACGCAGCAAATAGAAGATTTCGATAAGGTTTTTATTGAATTAACCGCAAAAAGAAATAAAATTATTGCTGGAGATTTTGAAATATCTTCCCCACAAAATAATTTTATGCGTTTTAATAAAAAAGCGCAGGGAGCCTTTTTACAAACAAGTTTTTTAACTAAAAAAGAAAGTTCGAATCTGAATGTAAATCTTGCAGCAGCAATTTCTAAAGGAAAAAGCCATAGGCAAGAAATAAAAGCGATAGAAGGAAATCTGGGCCCCTACAAACTGGAAGGAGCGGACAATGAAAATTATATAATCATACTTGCAGGTACAGAAAAAGTATATATTGATGGACGATTGTTAAGCAGAGGACTGGAAAACGATTATAGCATTGATTATAATACAGCCGAAATCACTTTTACTACCAGTCAAATGATAACAAAAGATTCCAGGATAATTGTAGAATTTGAATATTCTGATAAAAATTATAGCCGTTCATTAATTTATGCAAACACAGAATACAGCACCAAAAACGCAAGTTTTTATGTGAATTTTTTCAATGAACAAGATATGAAAAACCAAAGTTTGCAGCAAGAATTAACAAACGAACATAAATTCTTGATGAGTTTAATAGGTGATAGCTTGCACCAAGCTGTAGTGCCGGCTATTGATAGCATTCCTTTTACCAACGACCATGTTTTGTACAAAATGATAGACAGTCTTTCTTATGATAGTGTTTTTGTATATTCTACCAATCCCGATTCGGCACATTATAAATTGCGCTTTTCTTTTGTAGGAGAAGGAAATGGTAATTATCTGCCCCAAGCTTCAGCCGCTAATGGTAAAGTATATAAATGGATTGCTCCAATAGGAAATCAAGCCCAAGGATCCTTTGAACCCGTTATTATTCTTTATACTCCACAAAAAACCCAACTTATTACCGCAGGAGGTAATTATAAAATAAACAAAGAATTTCAAACAAATTTTGAAATAGCCTTAAGTAATAAAGATATTAACAGTTTTTCTTCTTTGGATAATTCAGATAATCAGGGTTTTGCGGGAAAGCTTGATGTTGTTTATGTAAAAAAACTGAAGGAAAAAAACGATAAAAAGACTTTTTTAAAGTCAAAAATGGAATATGAATTTGTAGAAAAAAACTTTAACGCCCTACAAGAATATAGAAATATTGAGTTTAGGAGAGATTGGAATTTAGAAAAGCAAACAATAAAAACGAATGAACATATTCTAGGTGCAGAAATAGCTATCACACAGGATAAAGCTAAATGGATAAAATATAATTTCAACTATTTTAATCGAGAACAACAACGACAAGCACAAAAAAACAATATTGATGCAGCATGGAATAATCGCCTTGGAACCAAGCTTTTACTTAAGGCAAGTTTAATGGAATCGGAAAATGTTTCATATGAAACATTTTTTCTGCGACACAAAATGAGTCTAGAACAAGAAATAGCTAATTGGACATTTTTTATCAAAGAGGAACAAGAAACAAACAAATTTGTATTGACCTCTGATTCTCTTGGTGCAAAAAGCTTTTCGTTTTTTCAATGGGATGCCGGAATAAGTTATGCCGACACAAATCAGCGGAAAATGAGTATAGCCTACGGTCAAAGAAAGGATAAACTACCACTTCTCAATCAACTGCAACACACTTCAAAAGCCGAAAATCTAACAGCTTCTTTTTCTTTAATGAAAACGCCAACACATCGCTTGAGTATTAATGCCATCTATCGTAATTTGGAAATAATCGATACGAATTTGACAGAACAACAAGACGAACAAACTATTTTAGGAAGATTAGAACATTCTATCAAATTGAAAAAGGGTTTGTTTAGCAGTTCTACTTTTTATGAAATAGGAAATGGGATGGAAGTTAAAAAAGAGTTTACCTACATTGAAGTTCCAGCAGGGCAGGGGGTGTATTCATGGACAGATTATAACGAAAATGGAATCAGGGAATTAAATGAATTTGATATTGCTCTTTTTCAAGATCAGGCAAATTTCATCCGAATTTTTACCCCGACAAATGATTATATTAGAACATATACAGCACAATTTAGAGAAGTTATCAATATTCAACCCGCGGTATTGTGGTCGAATGAAAAAGGCATAAAAAAATTGATAGCACGTTTTTCAAATAGAATGGTATATCGAGCAGATAAAAAAACAGTATCGACTAATCTTTTTGATGCTTATAGTCCTCTTTTATCTGATTTAAACGATTCTACTCTTTTATCTATAAATTCTGCTTTTAGAAACACAGTCTATTTTAACAAAAGCCATAGTATATTTGGAATAGAGTTAGATTATCAAAAAAACCGTAATAAAGTATTATTAATGAACGGTTTTGAATCCCGTTCTTTGGAAGTTATTGCAGTAAAAATTCGTTGGAATATGAGTCGAAAATTTATGTTAGACACAGAACTTAAACAAGGAGAAAAGACAAACGAATCTGAATTTTTCAACAGTAAAAATTATGGTTTATCCCTTTTTTCTATTTCACCAAAATTTACCTTTCAGCCAGGAACAACTTATCGCATTAGTTTTTCTTATACATATTCTGAAAAAGAAAACAGGAATACAGAAAAAGCCCAAATGCATGATATCGGTATAGAATCCAAGTGGAATATGCCAGAAAAAGGAAATTTAATGGGAAGAATAAATTATATCAGCATAGGATACAACGCAGAGGAAAATACATCTTTAGCTTATGAAATGCTAAATGGATTAAAAGCAGGTAATAATATTACGATAAACATTTCTTATCAACGAAATTTAGGAAACAATATGCAGTTGAGTTTAATGTATGATGCTAGAAAATCTGAGAGTAATAAGATGGTACATTTGGGAAGCATGCAATTAAGAGCTTATTTTTAATGCGAAAAAAAAATGTATATTTACAGCAAAATAAAGCACAATGAACGAAAAAAAAGATTTTTTGCTTTCTTTGGTTATACCTCTTTTTAATGAAGAAGAAAACATACAGCCTTTGTATGATGCAATTGATAAAGCGACAAAAGGCATCTCAATAGAAATTATTTTTGTTGATGATGGAAGCAAAGATAAGAGCTTGGCTATTATCAAAAACCTATCTCAAAAAGACGATAGAATACAATTTTTGTCCTTTTCACGAAATTTCGGACACCAAAACGCTTTAAAAGCTGGAATAGATTATTCCAAAGGTGATTGTGTTATTAGTATGGATGCAGATTTACAACATCCACCAGAACTTATTCCATCTTTAATTGAAAAATGGAAAGAAGGATATGATGTTGTTTATACCATTAGAAAATATGATAAAAAAACAGCTTTTTTTAAGAAAATTACCGCAAGATTATTTTATGGTATTATTAGAAGTTTATCGAAGACAAAAATTGAAAAAGGAACCGCTGATTTTAGATTGTTAGACAAAAAAATCATCAAAGAAATTAAAGCGTTAAAAGAAAACTATTTGTTTTTAAGAGGAATGGTTTCATGGATGGGTTTTTCGCAGAGCAGCATAACGTATATTGCGCCAGAAAGACAAGCAGGAAAAACAAAATACAGCTTTAGTAAAATGATAAAATTTGCTTTTTCTGGAATAACATCTTTTAGCACAAAACCCTTACAACTATCTACTTTTTTTGGCTTTTTAATTGCCGGAGCAGCCTTTATTTATGCTCTTTATGCTATCATTGCCTCTACTTTTACCGATGTTGTTATTGAAAAAGGATGGACGTCTGTGATTGTTAGCGTACTTTTTATTGGAGGGATTCAACTTATTATGATTGGAATTTTAGGTGAATATCTGGGAAAACTATTTATCGAAAACAAAAGACGACCGAATTATATAATTAAAGAAAAAAATATTAAGGAAGAAAATGATGCGGGCTAAGAAAACAGAAGAAATATTAAGGCGTTTCCCAAAGAAAAGAAAAAGATTGCCAACAGCATACCAAGAAATTTACGCATCACACTATAGCAGTAACAGAGCGGGTAGTTCTACCGCGAGTAAGAATGCCCAGAAACTGGAGAAATGGATGCACAAAAAAGTAGCCGCCTTGTCTTCTCCCGAATTAAGATGTTTGGAGTTAGGCGCAGGAAACCTCAACCAGCTCCCTTATGAAAAACCCCCTACAACTTATGATATTGTAGAGCCTTTTGATGACTTGTATGCAGCTTCTCCAAATTTGAAAAGAATAAATACAATATATAAAAGCATAGAAGAAATAGAAAAGCACAAAAAATACGATAGAATTTTATCTGTCGCCGTTTTAGAACATATTGAAGATTTACCAAAATTTATTGCTAAAGCAGCTTTTCACATGAAAGACAAGGCTGTTTTTCAAGCTGCAATACCAAACGAAGGTACAGTACTGTGGAAAATGGGAACATTATATACCGGAAGAGAATTTAAAAAGAAATACGGATTAGATTATCAGCTATTAATGCAATATGAACATTTAAACACTGCAAAAGAAATTCATCATATATTGCATTATTTTTTCAAAGACATTAAAATCAAGCTTTTGGGTTTATCAAAATCTATAGCATTTTACCGATATTATGAATGTCGTGAACTTGATAGAGAAAAAATAAAAAGCTTTTTAGAATACAATTAATAAGCAAAAAACAGAGCATAGTGAACAACAACAAAGTACTAAATACTTTTATTTTATGGCGGGTGAAACACCTAAAAGAGCAGTATTTTGTTGTAATTTTAAGCTTGATTATTGGTTTGTTTACAGGTTTTGCAGCATTTTTATTAAAAACAGCGGTTTTTTTCATCAAAGATGAATTAACTGCAAACGCTGGATTACAAAGTTTAAATATCGCATATTTTTTATTCCCTGTTATTGGTGTTATTTTAACAATACTGTTTTTTACTTTTATAATTAGAAATAAGGTTGAACATAGTGTTCCTCGAATTCTTTTTGTTATTTCGAAGAGAAAAGGTAAAATGAAACGCCACAAGATTTATTCTTCAATTGTTGGTGCATCATTAACAGCCGGCTTTGGAGGATCTGTCGGACTAGAGTCGCCGATTATTTCCACAGGTTCAGCCTTTGGCTCTTATTTAGGACATAGTTTCCGTTTACAATACAAAACCGTTTGTTTATTAATAGGATGTGGAGCAGCAGGAGCAATGGCTTCTATCTTTACAACCCCAATCGCTGCTGTTGTTTTTTGCCTTGAAGTTTTAATGTTAGATTTGGCAACAACTTCCATTATTCCTTTACTTATTGCCTCTGTTTCTGGAGCAATAACAACTAAACTTTTTCTTTCAGAAAATATTTTATTTGATTTTAGCAATACAACAGCTTTAAACACACACGAAATACCTTTTTATGTGTTATTAGGAATTTTTGCAGCCCTGGTGTCTTATTATTTTAGCAGTATTTCTGAATTTATCAATAAAAAAATGAAGCAAATCCACAATCCTTTTTTACGTCCGATTTTGGGTTTGTTTTTATTGGGAGTAGTAATCCTTGTTTTTCCTTCTTTGTATGGAGAAGGCTATGAAATGATTAAGCAATTGGCTGATGGGAATACAGATGTGTTAATGGCAAATAGCTTTTTTTATTACCTGAAAGACAATCTGTTTTTTGTTTTGGCTTTTATTGTATTATTGATATTGTTTAAAGTAATAGCTACCTCCCTAACAATAGAAAGCGGAGGAATTGGTGGAATTTTTGCCCCTGCTGCTGTTAGTGGAGGATTATCTGGCTTTCTTTTTGCTAAAAGTTTAAATCAATTTTTTCCCGCATTGAAATTGCCGGAATTGAATTTTATGTTGGTAGGTATGGCAGGTGTTTTATGTGCTGTTTTGCACGCGCCTTTAACTGCGATTTTTTTGGTTACGGAAATGACAAGTGGCTATCAATTAATTGTTCCTCTGATGTTAACAACAACTGTTGCTTTTTTAACAACAAAAATCTTGGATCCGCACTCCATTTTTACAAAACGATTGGCAGAAAGAGGAGAGTTAGTTACTCACCACAAAGACCAAACAGTATTAACGCTATTAAAGATTAGAAACTTGATAGAATCTGATGTACAAGTAATTCCTCCTGATACTAATTTGGGAGAATTAACACGATATATTTCGGAAGCAAAACGTAATATTTTCCCTGTTGTGGATAAGCAGAATAAATTTAAAGGAATTGTTCTTTTAGATGCCGTTAGAAAAGATATGTTTAATCAACAAAAATGGCAAACACCCATCAAAGAATACCTTTTTTATCCCTCTGAAAACGAAATAATATCTATTACTGATTCTATGGAGTTGGCAATGAATAAATTCCAAGCGTCCGGCAACTATAACCTTGTTGTTTTGGATGGAGAAAAATATATTGGAATTGTTTCTAGAGCAAATATTTTTAAAGCCTATCGAAAAATGCTAATAGATGTAACGCATGAATAAATAACCTAACGAACAGAAATGTATGCATTAAGCGACTCAACTCCGAACCCATGCTCTTAGGCATCTAATCAATTGTAAACATTGTTATGTTAACAGTTATGAAAGATATTAACTGCGATACAGTCATATGTTCAAGAGGCATGGTTATTTCTCTTTGATACCAAAGAACAAGGAGTTCGGTGGAATTATCAGAGAAAAAGAGATTAATAAAATTTAGTATTTAATGAATTTCTTGACACAATAACTTTTGTGTTCCACGTGTGCTACAATAAAATACAAACCAGACTGAAAGGTTGAAATATCAATCGATATTTCATAATTAGAGAAACTATGAGAATAGAGTAATCTTCCCATTAGGTCAATAATTTTGATATTACAATTTTCATCTGTATTTAAATAAACATTAATTCTTTCTTTTGTTGGATTTGGAAATACATTTGAGATTAATTCATCCTTATCTGGATTAAATGAAATAGTATCCAATATTTTGGTATTTGTAGTATTTGTTATTACTGGTGGGTTATAATCAAAATAGATATACGCTCTGTTTAAAATAGAATCACCTATCTCTAATGATTCATTTGCCTCAATTTCAAATTTAACAAACCCATGACTTTCGGATTCATTTACGTTACTATCAGGCAACATAATATTATCAAAATAAAACTCAACATATCCTCGTCCTTTTATCGAATATTGATATGGGTGACTTGCTGATAACACATTAAATGAAAGCACATTAAGTTCTTGCACCAAGGTGTCTACTATCCTAATATTCAATGCAGTGTCTGTACCTGTATTTTGAAAACGAATGGTATAAGTGAGTTTTTTATTATTCTTTAACTGCTCCAACGTTAAACCTTCCCTAGGTGACACTTTTTTATCATTTGGGTCATAAGAATTTGTTACCTCTATATTTAGAAAATCATAATTGTTCGCAGGAGTTGTGTCCGTTACAATAGGATATACATAAGCCTCGAATTCAAGTATTTCAAACATATTAACAGATAAAGGAACATAAAAATCAAGTTTTATATCTTTAAAATCTTGTGGATGCATATTAGAAAAAGACCACATCAAAGTATCATTAATAATACTTGAAGGAGTTTGTGTTGAAGAAATATAGACTAAATCCGAATCATAAATGAGTTTTACAATGCCACTCATTGTATCTGTTCCTTCGTTTTTATATGTCATATAAGTTGAAGTAAGGAGACCTGGTCTAGCACCAAAATTAGTTAAGATTATACGTAAATCTTGTACATTTGGGATGTAGTGAATTGCAAAATCCAACCCCGTATCTGGAGCAGACACATAATAAGAAATGGGATTAATTGATCTTATGTACTGTGAGTTCCTTCTGGCAAATAAGGAGTCGGAATTATACTCTGTAAATGCAACATAATTTCCTAAAGAATCTGTAGTGTAATATCCTGTAGTCTTTTGGGTGTTGATAATAATATTCACAACTCCATTCTCTCCCAAATCTCTATTTCCATTATTGTTTAAATCATTAAAGACATTTCCTTTAAACTCATTTATACTTAAATCATCAAGACTTCTTTTCCAGATTCCAGCATATTCAGACGTATAAGAGTTCCCCGTAGCAAAATAAACATCTGATTGAGTAGCTTCAATTTTCGTAACTTGATGGTGGATTTTATTAGGATTATTTAATAGACTGTCATATCCTGTATTGACAGGCACCCAAGTATCATTAAAAAGCTTAAAAATACCATGACCCGCCGAGCCCATAAAAAAATCAACACCATTTGTTCCTACACAACAAATATCTAAACCGCTTTGACCAATTTTATTTGGTATTCCTGCATCGTATAGAGTCCAGGTATTACCATAATCAGTTGAAATATCAACACCAACTATAGTTGGTATCATAATAACAGAATCTATCATTACAGGTTTTGAAAATTTTATATTAGAGGGAGTTGAAGTAGTTAAAAGATTCCATGTTTGTCCCTTGTCACTAGATAAATATAGATGACTGAGTTGATAAGGAGGGGATGATAAATACTGATAACAACTAACTAAAACAAAAGAGTCTGTTGCAGTAATGTATGGGAGAATATCAAAATTAGAAGGCAATCCGTTATTGGCAGGAATCCAATTTAAGCCAAAATCAACAGATCTATAAATCCCTTCATCATAAGTAGTTACAAAAAGCACAGAATCTGAAGCACAGATTAATTCAACGCCAAGCGGTGTTAATCCATGATTTCTTGCTTCCCAGTTTTGTCCATCATCATTGCTAAAATAAATCCCTCTACGTGGAAAAACCACAACCAAACCACTGTCAAAAACCGTATAATCATATCCTTTTGTATGTGAGGAGGTTGGGTAAACGTCTGGCAACATCCTTTCATACAAGCTATCAACTCCAATATAAAGATGCTCCCATGTATCCCCATCATTTGTGGTTTTTAATAAACCTTGGCATAATGATAGGGTATAAATACAAGAATCAACTACTTCAATATCAGCAGCATCCCAATAAGGCATATTGTTATTTATCATATTCCAATTATCTCCAAAATCTAAAGACCGACTAACACCTCCAAAACTTCCAGCATATACCTCATTGCTATCAGCAAATAATGACACTATATAATCCTGATATAGACCATTATTGATTTCTGTCCAGGTCGTACCTAGATCAGCTGTCCTATATATTCCATGATATTTAGTCCCAACATAAATATATGGTTCATCAACAGCTATTTTTGTAAAATGATTTCCTAAAATACTTCCGGTATTTATTAACTGCCAATTTGCTCCTAAATCATAACTCAGATACAACTTATTTGTATCAACCAGTGTTATTAGACAATTTGATATAGATTTAACGTAAACCGTATTGGTAGCAGGTGATGTAATTAATTTACTCCAATTTGCACCAGCATCTTCTGAGGTATAAATTCCATCGAAACTTCTTGATGCATAAATTGTAGATCCAATTCGTGTAAGATTATTATAAGGATGTACAGGAGAATTAAGTCCATTGGCATTAATCCAGTTTTCCCCATCATCAACTGAATAACAAATTCCAGAACAAGCAAGCCCTCCTTGTGTTGCCGCAATGATTGTGTCGTGATATAAAAGGAATTCATCACTTACAGTCATGCTGTCTTTAACTAAATACCATGAATCTCCTTCATCTATTGATTTATAAACACCCTTGTTTGCAACACTAGCAAGCATAAAAGTATCCCCCAAAAAAATCGAACACACCCTTGGTAATATATCTTTCGGCAACCAATGTTCTCCCTTATCATAGGAGACATATAATCCGCTATTACCAGTTTCTGTTCCAATAAAAATAGAGGTGTCTTTTTTTGCAAAACAAATAGCAATTCCTGACTTAGGAGACCCTATTTGCTCCCATTGAGAAAAAGCAGAAGAGGAAATAAAAACACAAAACAAAAATAAAAAACAGTTATTTTTCATCGCTGATAATAATTATACCTTAATCTTATAATTATCGCACAAGTTACAAAATAAAAAACAGACATCAAAGTTTTTAAATAAAAATTACAATTTTAAGAATCTGTTTTTTAACTCAAAATCTCATATTCTTCTTCAACTATATTCTGACTAAAAATATTTAATGAGAATACTATTACAAAGACTGCAGAAAGAATATGCTTCATTATTGCTGAACGGATTTACCTAAGTGAAAAACTACCTTCTCCAATCATTTGATCATCGGTAAAGATGGAAACATAATACGTCCCTTCTGGAAGATCTTGTTCTTCTCCAGTATCCCAATTAACACAAAGTTTTTGAGATTTGTTTGTATAATTAATGCTTTGTTTTGCAGTATATTGGATGCGTTTTCCTTGATAGATAAAAGTATAACTTCCCTGTGTCAAAATTAAACCATCAGGACGGGCAATTCGGATAAAAACATCTTTTGTCCCTGCTTCGACTAAAGGATTTTCACTAATTGTAAAACAGATTTTTACCCTATCTGTGCGTTTTGCTTTATCTGTTTCAGATTCGTTTCCGTTGTTACGAACACGAAAAGTGTTTACATTAATTCCATAAGCACGTAATATTGCTCCTTGACTAACCTTATTGCTTAAATCTTCTTTTTCTTCGCTAAGCAATTTGCTTCTATCTTGCTCGCTTTCGTATAAGCCTTTAATTTCTCTATTTTCATCTTTTAATTGAGCGTTAACGCGATAGAGTGAGTCAACCTGATTAACATAACCTTGTGTTATTCCGCGTAAATAGTCCAATTTTCTTTTAATTCTTCTATAATCTGCCTGAGAAGCAATAAGAGATTCAATTTCTTCTGCATACGATTGCATTAAGCTGTCTTTTTCGCTTAGCTGACCGCTTAA
>CAZJZP010000006.1:0-26993 GCA_964550505.1 uncultured Prolixibacteraceae bacterium
GGGATTACCTAATACGCCCTTTTATCTACACCTTCAATATAGTTAATAAAAGAACGGTTTGCCACTCTGTTTCCGCCTGGCGTGGGATAATTTCCTGTAAAATACCAATCTCCTTTATTGTCCGGACAAGACAAATGCAAATCATCAATGCCTTGATAGACAATTTTAAGCTTTGCTTGAAGATTTTCTGGTCGTAATAAAGCTGCAATTTTGTCGGAGATTTCGATAGGTGTAAATGGTTTATAAATATCTTTCACACAGTTTTGCATATCTTCCATTGGCTTTTGCTCTTCTTCTTTGCAACGAAGATAGCATTGGTTAATCACATCTTCCATTTTACGTTCTTTCAATAAGCTAATCGCTGCTTTAAAGGCAATAAAATCAGAAAGTTTTGCCATATCAATACCATAGCAATCCGGATAACGTATTTGTGGAGCAGAGGAAACAATCACAATTTTAACGGGACCCAATTTGTCCAAAATTCGTAAAATACTGTTTTTCAGCGTAGTACCTCTTACTATGGAATCATCAATTGCAACAAGGGTGTCAACACCTTCGTGTATGCAACCGTAAGTTACATCATACACGTGCGCTACCAAATCATCCCGCTGATTATCTTGTGCAATAAAGGTGCGCATTTTCACGTCTTTAACAGCAATTTTTTCAATGCGCGGTTTTAGGCTAAGAATTTCTGCAATTTCTTCGGTTTTATTGCTGTCAATAGCTGCTTTTATTTTTTCTAGCTTCACGGAGTTACAAAAGACATCCAATTCTTCAGCAAAACCACGAAAAGCAACAGCTGCCGTGTTTGGGATATAAGAAAAAACGCTGTTTTTCAAATCGTGTCCTATCACATTTAAAACCGCCGGGACCAATGATTTTCCCAGTTTTTTTCGTTCTCTGTAAATGTCCGGATCGGTTCCCCTGGAAAAATAAATGCGTTCAAAAGAGCATTTTTTTGGTGTTTGGATATCGGCAAATGCATCCAGACTATAATTGCCGTTTTTCTTAACAATAAGAGCGTGTGAAGGCTGAATTTCCTTCACGTCTTCATAATGCACTCCGAAAGCAGTCATAATTGTTGGTCGTTCAGAAGCAGCAACCACCACTTCTTCGTCAGCGTAATAATATGCAGGACGAATTCCGTGCGGATCGCGAATAACAAAAGCATCTCCATGTCCTATTAAGCCCGCCATTGCATAACCTCCATCAAAATCCTTGGTTGCTCGTTGAATGATGCGTAAAACATTCATTTCCTCAGCAATAAAATGAGAAATTTCGTTGTTAGGCAATCCCTTTTTCTTGTATTTATCAAAAATCCGTTGGTTTTCTTCGTCCAAAAAATGACCGAATTTCTCCATAACGGTAACGGTATCAGAAGTATCAACGGGATGCTGACCTAAAGACAATAAGACCTTAAACAATTCATCCACATTGGTCATGTTAAAATTACCTGCCAATACTAGATTTCGAGTTTGCCAATTGTTTTGTCGGATAAAAGGATGACAATTATTAATATTATTTTTACCGAAAGTACCATAGCGCAAATGTCCTAAGAAAACTTCACCACTAAAAGCGCATTCGCTTTTAAGCCAATCGGTATCATTAAGTCGTTTAGGATTATGTGCAATTTTTTGTTGTATGTCTTTTTCAATTCGGTAAAAAATATCTTTAATAGGATTTTGATCAATGGAGCGATAGCGGTCAATAAAGCGTTTTCCACATTCCTGGTCAATTTTTATGCACGCAGCTCCTGCTCCGTCTTGTCCGCGGTTGTGTTGCTTTTCCATTAAGAGATGTAATTTGTTCATCCCGTAAAAGCTATTGCCGTATTTTGCAAGATAATAAGATGTAGGCTTTCGTAAACGGATTAAAGCTATACCACATTCATGTTTAATTTGATCGCTCATAGTTTTGTTCTTAAATGGCAAAAATAATAAGATTTTTTCGTTTTGACGATTTTAATACCTTTGCTAAAATGTTTTTTTATAGACGGCAATAAAAAAGAAACGCCAATGAAAAAATTCGCACTACACTGGCAAATACTTATAGCCTTGGTTTTGGCTATTATTTTTGGAATACTATTTAAAAGCAGCTATCAATTTAGCGAAAAAAACCTAAAAAAACTGGCTAAGGATATTCCGCAGCAAGAAATGCAGTTATTGCAGAAGCTTAAAGGCGAAGAATTTTATGGCAAAAATAAAGCCGTGGAAGCAATACGGAAATTAGACAAACAAGAAAAAATAAAACCTCATTATTCCCTTATTTTAGAAAAAACATACCACAATAAAGCTCTTTGGTGGATTGAATGGATGGGAATAGCATTCTTAAATGCCTTGAAAATGCTGATTATTCCTTTGATACTAACGTCGATAATTTCTGGGATGACGAAAATTGGTTCGGGAAAAAGTATCGGACGTTTAGGGTTTAAAACATTTGGCTATTATATTCTTAGTTCTTTATTGGCAATAGGTGTAGGTTTGTTTTTTGTAAACCTAATCCAACCAGGAAAGAATTCTACTATCAGTTTTGTTGAGGAAGTGGAAGGCTTGGGGGAAATTAGCGGAAGTTTTGGGCAGATTTTGTTGGATATTATTCCTGAAAACATTTTTCTTGCTATGGTAAATGGCGATGTTTTACCCATTATTTTCTTTGGAATTTTGGTGGGCTTTTTTACCACACAATTGATGCAAAAACAAAGAGAGAGCCTTACGCTTCTTTTTGATTCATTGTTTGAGCTAATGATGAAAATTACCATGTTTGTCATTCGTTTTACGCCCTTGGGTGTTTTTGCCATTGTGGCTAAAGTCGTTGCTGAACATAGTGATTTACTGAGCTTAATGCAGCAAATGGGATGGTATATGCTTACTGTTATTTTAGCGCTCAGCGTGCATTCTATGATTAGCCTTCCTTTGCTTCTTCGTTTTTTGGGAAAGGCAAATCCCCGCAAGCATTTTATGGCTATGCGTACGCCACTGTTAACAGCGTTTTCAACGTCTTCTTCCGGAGCTACACTTCCGTTAACCATGTCGGCAGTCGAAAAAAAGGCAGGTGTGTCCAATAAAATCAGTAGTTTTACCTTGCCTTTGGGTGCAACCATCAATATGGACGGAACAGCACTCTACGAATGCGTTGCTGCGTTGTTTATTGCACAAATTTATGGACAAGATATTACAATTGCACAGCAGTTTTTGGTTGTTTTCACAGCCTTAATAGCATCTATTGGAGCCGCTGCAATTCCAATGGCAGGTTTGGTAATGATAACCGTTGTTTTAAGTGTTATTGGAATTCCTTTGGAAGGAGTAGGCTTAATTATTGCGGTGGATAGGATTTTGGATATGTTTAGAACAACTGTAAATGTATGGAGTGATAGCTGCGGAGCAGTAATTATTGCAAAATCCGAAGGAGAAGAGACTAATCTTTAGCCGCGTTTTCGTTGGACTTCATGCACAATTTCTCTTAATTCATCAATGTCAATAGGCTTGGTAATATAATAAGGAACATTATAAGCTTCCGCTATGAGTCTGTATTCATGATAGGCTGTAATGAAAACAACCTCAAATTCTCGCTCTGGGAAATCTTCCATTAAATCAAAACCATTGCCTTTTGCCATTTCAATGTCCAAAAAAACTAAATCGGGCTTTTCCTTTTTAATAAGTTCTTTAGCTTTGATAATATCATTTGCCGAAGCAATGATTTCTAATTCGGGGAAACCCTCTTTTACAATAAGTTCAATCGATTTTATGGCATCAATTTCGTCGTCAATAATTATTGTTTTAATTCCCATACACCGCATATTTTTTACTGCTTTTGAAAGAAAAAAAAGGGACAAAAGCAGAATTATGTTAAATCTAAGACTTTTCAGCTTATAAATATACAAAAGAAATAAAAAAAATCCAAATATTTTGTATTTTTGTTTTCGAATGCGTCAAGGTTTTACATATAAGGTTTTAGCTTTCTTGCTGCTGACAATGCTGGTTTACAAAAATATGCTTTTTTTTGTGGGCTTTGAAGTCTATCAAAATCAGCTAAGAAAGGAGATAAAGGATAAAATAACAAGCAATGTTTCAGAAGCACAGACGCAATCTTTTCTGTTTTCAACCCAAGAGATATCTAAATTGCGTTGGAAAAGATATAATAAAGAATTGTTTTTTCAAGACCGCTTGTTTTATGTAGTTGAGATAGAAAAAAAAGGTGCTTATGTTTTTTATCGCTGTGTAGAAGATGTTGTTGCAACGAGTATGTACAAACAATTAAATACTCTTCTTGATGATAGTTTTTCAGATTCCTCCAAGGGAAAAGATGTTAGGAGTGTTTTGCAAATGCTTTTATTCTCTCCCTACGTTCTAAATGAAAAAACCTCTAATTTTGCTTTGACAACAACTCATCATCAATATTTTTTACTCAACATAAGCTATCATGGAAGATTTATTATCCCCGAAAAACAACCTCCAAAGTTTTTAGCTTAGAATAAAAAAACAAACAATACAAGTGTGTGATAATTAACTAAATTACAGCCTGATAGTGACGTTGTTGTAGCGTTGTTATTAGATATTATAAAAGAATAAAAATGAAAACAATAATATATATTATCGTGTTTTTGCTTAGTGTAGTGCTGCTACCGGCTCAAAACATACAAATATTAAATGCAGAAACTAAAATGGGCATAGAAAATGTGTACATATACAGTAGCAAGCATTCTGAATTAACAGATAAAAATGGAAAAGCTTCATTAAGTGGATTTGACATGCAAGACAGCTTGATTTTTCAACACCCATCTTATGAATTATTTATTTGTCAGAAAAAAGAGATACAATCAGAAGTGATTTTTTTAAAAGAGCGTGTTTTTAATCTAGACAAACTTGTAATTAGTGCCAATAGGTGGGAACAAAGCATTGGCGAGATTCCTTTTCGACTTATACCTATTACTAAAGAAGAAATTGCTTTTGAAAATCCACAAACAGCAGCTGATATGTTAAGCATTAGCGGAGCAGTTTTTATACAAAAAAGCCAGCAAGGAGGTGGAAGTCCTATGATTAGGGGCTTTGCTACAAATCGTCTCTTGTATAGCGTGGATGGAGTAAGAATGAATACAGCCATTTTCCGCGGGGGGAATATTCAAAATGTGATTTCTCTTGATCCTTTTGCTATGGAAGAAGCCGAAGTATTATTTGGAGCCAATTCTGTATTGTATGGGAGTGATGCTATTGGAGGTGTGATGCGCTTCCAAAGCCTTAATCCAAGTTTTTCCAATACAGAAAACCCTATGATTAAAGGAAATGCTATTATGCGCCATTCTACGGCAAATAGCGAAAAAACAGCACATTTTGATGTGAATATCGGCTGGGAAAAATGGGCGATTATTACTAGCTTCTCTTCCTTTAATTTTGGTGATTTAAAACAAGGAAGCCATGGTCCAGACGACTATATTAAAAACTATTATGTGCAAAGAATGGACAGTGTGGACAGAGTAATAACACAAAGAGATCCTTTATTGCAAGTCCCAACAGCTTATTCCCAAACGAATATAATGCAAAAAATCCGTTTTAAAGCAAACGAAAAATGGGATATGCAATATGCTTTTCATTATTCTGAAACATCTTCTTATGGGAGATATGACAGGCATTGCAGAACAAAAAACGATTTGCCTCGCTATGCAGAATGGAATTATGGCCCACAAAGATGGATGATGAATATGCTTAGTATTGATCATAAGGCAAAAGCTCTTTTGTATGATGCCATAAGCATTAAATTAGCACAGCAATCTTTTGAGGAAAGTCGAATTTCCAGAAACTTTAACAAAGATGAACGTACAAACCAAAAAGAGGAAGTAATGGCTTATTCTGCAAATATTGATTTTTCAAAAGCAGTAGGAAAGAAAAACACCCTATTTTATGGATTAGAATATGTTTTTAATGATGTAAATTCTATCGGAACAGAAGAAGACATTACTACTGGAACTATTCTTAGTGCTGCTGCCCGATATCCACAAGCTACATGGCAATCTTTTGCAGCATATCTAAGCGACCAATACAAGTTCTCAGAGCAATTTTTGGTACAAGCAGCTGTGCGATACAATCACTTTATTCTTGATGCTAATTTTGATACTACATTCTATCCTTTTCCGTTTACGGCAGCTAATCTTGAAAACGCTGCACTTACTGCTAGCTTGGGAGCCGTTGCTCGCCCCGGAAACGATTTTGTGCTAAGCACTAATATTTCCACGGCTTTTCGTTCTCCTAACGTGGATGATATTGGAAAAGTTTTTGATTCTGAACCTGGAGCAGTTGTAGTTCCTAATCCTTCTTTAGAGTCGGAATATGCCTACAGCCTTGACATTAGTTTGGCAAAAGTCTTTTGGAAGAAAATAAAAGTAGATTTTTCCGCTTATTATACGCTATTGGATAATGCTTTAGTAAGAAGAGACTATCTTCTTAATGGTAATGATAGCATAATGTATGCGGGTGATATGAGCAAAGTGCAAGCTATTCAGAATGCTGCTAAGGCAAATGTTTATGGTGTTCAGGCAGCTTTTGAATGGAGTTTGACGGATGCTTTTATGTTTTCTTCAGCACTTAATTATCAAAAAGGAGAAGAAGAGTTGGATGATGGAAGTATTAGTTCTTCAAGGCATGCTGCACCTTTCTTTGCGAATGCATCTCTGACTTACAAAAAGAACAATGTAAAATTAAAATGCTATGCCCTTTATCAAGGAGAGAAAAAGCATGAAGATATGCCAGAAGAAGAAAAAGCAAAAACAGAAATTTATGCAAAAGACCAAAACGGAAACACTTATGCACCCTCTTGGTACACCCTTAATTTCAAAGCATCGTATCGCTTCAATGAAAACCTTGCTGTCAATGCCGGGATTGAGAACATAACCGATCAGCGTTATCGATCATACAGCTCCGGAGTTTCGGGCAGTGGAAGAAATTTTGTTTTCTCCTTGATGCTAAAATTCTAGAAAAGCAAAAAAGCCGTTTTTACGGCTTTTTTGTTGTATATGGTAAATAGATTATTACCTTGGTTCCACAAGGATTATTATTCTCATCATAAAGATCGATAAATTCCATGCCTTTTTTAATGTCGTGCAATTTTCTTATAATATCTAAGCGCTGCTTAATTAATTGAATTCCCATGGATTCATGTTTCCTTTTTTTGTGTAATTCAGCACTTTTCTTCCTTCCAATTCCATCATCTTCTACTATTATCTTTAACAAATCTTTTTCTCTTGATATTTGAATCTTGATTTTTCCTTTTCCATCCTTCATCATTATTCCATGCCAAATCGAATTTTCAACAAAGGGCTGGATAAGCAAACCTGGAATATAGCATTCTTTTGGATTGATTACTTCTTGGATATTAACTTCATAACTTAGCTTGTCCTTTATTCTTAAGGTCTCCATTTCAATATAGGCAATCAAGCCTTTTAAAGAATCCTCAATGCTCGTGAAATCTTTATCAGCAGAGGAGAGATAGTATTCAATCATTCTTTTTATTTTAACGATATAAAGCAGGCTTTCCTCTTTTTTATTTTCCAAGATGAATAGGTTAACAGAATTCAATACATTAAAAATAAAGTGGGGTTTAAGTTGTCGCATAATGGTTTTTTGCCGAATCACACATTTTGTAGTAGCTAATTCCATGCGAATTTTTTTCCGCTTCAGTTGTGTTAGTGTTAAAATACTTATTAAAGCCACTAAAAGAGAGATAATTAAGGGATAGAAAAACCAGTAATCAAAAATCAACTTATTGATATAAAAAACAAAAACAATAGTGTTTTCGGGAGTTTCATTAATGTCTGTAATTAGCAAGTAATGCTTGCCACGGGGTAAATTTGACAAGAAAATACTGTGTTTATCTGTTGTTTGCCAATTGTTGTGGTAGTTTATGAGTTTATATTTGTATCGTTTTTTGCCTAAAAATGAAAAATCTGAAAATTCTAAATGCAGTGTATTTTCATAATATTTAAAACGCGGTTCTGTCTTATGAATGTCTTTTTGTTGTTTGTTAACCAGTATTTTTGTAATTTTTGGTTTTTCATGCTTTTCACTTAAATTATCAACATTAGAAAAGAGTAAGGCATTGTCTTTTGCTAGAAAAAAATTATTTCCGATGTATTCTATATCATTAATCCCAACGGAAAACTGCATTGACTGCCAAGGGAATTTGGCAGTATAATTTTTAATACGTTCCAGATTTACAATATTCATTCCCTTGTCTCCAGAGATTAATAAATTATTGTTTACAAAAAGGATGTTTTTAATATAATTAGATTTAATTCCGTTTTCTTCGTTAGCGTGCATTAATAATTTTTCTTTAAACAATACGTAAAGGCCTTTTCCTTTTGTTCCAACAAGAAGAATATCTTTTTTATCATTGGATAGAAGACAAGAAATGTCTGCATTAAACCCTAGAAGCTTCTTTGTAATTTTTTGTTTTCGGGCATCATAAACCAATACATTTTTATTCGTTCCAAGGTATAGTTTGTTTTTATCAAAAGCTATGTCGTTAATTCGTTCACTTATATAATGTTTCTCTTTAATATGATAATTTCCCTTTTCACTTTCGAGAATAATAAAACCAGAACTCAAGCAAACGTAGATAAGTTTATCGTTTTCAGGAGAAATCTTGATTTTTTTAACGGAATAGAACTCTTCATTAGTAATATTAAAAACATTTTCAAGTATTCCGGCTTCACTATAGCTGTGTAGGTTGACACCAGAACCAAACAATAGCTTGTTGGTGTTTTTATCCCAAAGAATATCAGCGATACTAGCATTTTGTTTATAGCCAAAAGCTTTTTTCTCTATTCGTCCATCTTTGTATGTAAAAAACTCGTTTACATCATTACAAAACCATATTCGGTTATTGTTATCCTTTGTAAGATTGCTTATGTTGCCAAGTTCTTCTCCTTTTTCAGTTGCACTGTATTGAGTAATATCTAGAGAGGGAGTGTAAAAAACGCCGTTTGACATTGTTGAGAACCAAAGACCACCTTGTTTGTCCTTACATACAGAAGTAACAGCTTCGTTTTCTAAATAAGATGAAGGCTTTTTCATTAGGTATCCTTTTGGAAAAGCTCGCGCACCAGCATTATACAATCCAGCCCAAAGTGTTTCATCCCTGTCGAATTGAAGCCATAATACAACATTATCCATATTGTGAACAGTGTAATTTCCGCTTAAACTGTTTATACAAAAGATTTTATTGTAATAAAAGAAATAGATTGTTTCCTTCCTTTTTTCAACACCAATTCTATAAAATAGATTTTCATCAAAACAGCATTCTTTGTCAATATCAATGATTTTCTCTGTGTGTTTTTGAAGATCGACTAGATGGATTTTTCCGTTAAAAAACTGAACAAAGGTAGATGATATCAGTGCTTTATCTCCCCAGTAATAAATATAAAAAGCATTTTCATCTTTTTCAGCTAGTAAAAATTTGCCAAAGTAAGGAGAGTTTATAAAAATGCCTTTAAGATAGTAGGAAATAAATTTATTGCCTAAAGCATCAATATAGTAACTCCCTTTAAGTGGAATTAGATGATAGTTATAATGTTTGTCTTGGTACATTGTCAAAGAAGAATCACTGTAAAAATGGGAGTCTTCATTAAAATAAGCTATTTGATTACTCAAACTCAACACCCAAAGTTTCTTACTTTGGTCTTCAAAGACTTCAAAAACGATATTTGAAGGCAAGCCGTCCTTTGTTGAGTATTCTTCCATTTTATATCCATCATAACGAACCAAAGCTTTGTTGGTAGAAAACCAAAGATAATTGTCATGGTCTTGAAACACATGAAATACTTCGTTTGAAACAAAGCCGTTATCTTCAGAAAAATGAACAGCAAAATGGTTTTGAGCGGGAGAAGCCCACGAGCAAATCAACAGTATTAAGCTTAATATGTTTTTTATTTTAATCATAAAGTTGAGCTAATGTAAATTGAATAATGCTGTTGTTTTTATCATGCTCTATTTTAAAGCTATTAGGAAAAAAATCTTTTTTCTCTTGTGTATAATACTCTTTTAACTTAAAAAAACTTTTCTGTATTTTTTCTTCTTTGCATATAGGCGTTGAAGTATGAATGCTCACAAAAAGTTTTTGTTGTGCTTCGACATATATTGAAATCTCCTCAGACTTCTCCTTGCTTCCTTCTTTTATGTCTGCAAAAATCGCACAAATAATATCATGTATTGAAAAAAGAGGAATAAAAAGATATTGTCCATTATCTTTTATGGAAAGTTTTAGTGTAATCTCTTTCTCAAGGCGGAGTTTTTCAACTTCAATAAAAGATTGGATTAATAGTAATTCATCCTCTAGTTCACCAACTACTTTGTCTGAAAACTGCAAAACTGTTCGCATATATTTAGTTAGCTTAACAAGGTATTTACTGTTTTGAATTTTATGTCTTCTATTGAGAAAATCTTCCATGTTTTCAAAGGATTGCAAGATATAAGGGATGTTAAGCTGTTGGTTTTTTGCTTTTATTTTGTGGAGTATTATTTCGTTTTTTAGTTTTTTCTTTTTTATAAAATGACGATTCCTAAAAACATTCAGAAAAATAACAATCACTAGAAAAACAACAACATAAAAGATTTTATGGCTCTTGCTAAACCAGGGATGTTCATCGATATCGATATTAACTCTTGCAATATTATCTTTATTTTGAACATTTTCAAGTTTTACTTCGAAACAGTATTTTCCAGGTTTGAGAGAGATGTAATCAACATAATTTGTATTTGTTTTTACCCAAGAACTATTGTTTTCATTTTCAGATCGAAGACGGTATAAATAATTAATATCTTTTTGTTTGTAATAATGCGAGCAATTAAATTCAATTCGCATCGATTTTTTATTGTGCTTTAAATCAACACTTTGGGGTTCGTAAAAAATATTTTTTCCAACACTTAGCTTATCAATGGTGCAAGATACGTCTTCTTGTTCTGCAAAATTAAAGTCTGAAAAAAACAAAAGACCATGGCTTGTTTTTACAAACAATTCGTTCCCATTGTATTTAATTTGTTCAATATTACTGGAAAACAACTTGCTGTGTGTGTGAAGATTAGAAACCAGATATTTGTTGTTCCTGTTGGGAGAAAAACTTATATAGTTTAGACCATTACAGCTGCCTATCCATAAGCGTTTTGTTTTTCTATCAACCTCAAGACAATTGATGTTGTTGCATGCGAGACCTTTTTTACTACTAATTTGGTATGTTTTATTGGGATAGTCTATTATAAACAAACCATCAGTTCCGCTGCCAACAAAAACATAGTTTTTGTAAAATTTAATATCGTTTATGCTTATTGTTTTACTCTTTTTTGTTAAACTAAATGTTTTTATTTCTTCGTTAATTATCGTATTTATTCCTTTCCCATTTGCAAACCAAAGTGTTTTGTTGTGTTTTTGAAAAGCTAGTAATTTTATAATGTAGGGAGTATTTGTTTTCTTGAAAACACCGTTGCTTTTTGTGGAAAAATGGATTAGTGATTTTTTTGAAGCCACAACAATTGTTGTGTCATTAATAAACACAAAATCTGTGCAATTAGAAATGTTTGGAGTCCGTTTAATTTGTTTAGATTTTATATCCAATTTATACAAGCCGTTTTTTGTTCCAATCCATAGTGAATGGCCTATACTGTCGTAAATTAGCTTTGAGCAAACAGTGTTGTTATCAATTTTTAGCCTTGTATCAATTCTATTATCCTTTTTAGACAACCGATAAACACTATCTATTCGGTTGAGTAACCAAAGATTTCCCTCGTTGTCCTTACAAAAATCCACCAAATATCCTGTAGGAAAAGTTAGCTTTGCATAATTCTTAATATTTAGATTAGGGAAATGATACACTCCTTTATCAATGGTAGATATCCAAAAGCTCCCTTTTTGGTTTTCAATGATTGTACTAACTGTAGCATCAGGGATAAGATGCATCGATAAACTGTCTAATGTATAGTCATTATATACAAAAACACCTTTTTTATAAAAAGAAAACCACAGTCTGCGATTAGTATCCACTAAAAAGTATTCAATGTTGTTGTCAAAAGCTTTTTGATTAATTACTTTGCCTTGGTATAAACAAAAGTATTGTCTTTGGTTGATAAAATATAAGCTGTCACCAAAAGAATAAGCTAAGAATTTACCAGTTTTATAGTATTTTGTTTGCTTATCCTCAAACTGATAGTTCTCCTTATTATTTTCATAGACACTATAGTAGTTGTTATCGTGTTGATTTTGAATGATACACCAGGGTTTCCCATCTTTAAAATTATCGATAATTACATAACGACAGCTGTCGTTTTCAAATTGAATTTTTTCTATTCCTGTTTTTGGACTTAATTTGTAATATCCAATATATTCTATACCAAAGTATAAACAATCATCGTGAACACGGAAACTCCCTTTTCTACATACGCTAGTGCTAAAAACAACCTCTTCTTCGATTTTTTTGTTATAAGTAAAAGGATGAATTTTACCCTTATAATAATACGACAATAGAAAATTATAGGGAACAATCCAAAGGCGGGATTTTTCATCCTCAAATAAATGAAGAACTCCAGATCCAAGAATTCCGTTATTAAGTCCATAATGAACAAAATTTCTGCCATCAAATCGATCGATCCCTTTTTCATGTGCAATCCAGATATAGGATTTAGCATCTTGAAAAACATCGAAACATTCATTGTCTGTTAAGCCGTTTGCCTTGCTGTAATGAACATAAGCTGGCGATTGAGCCGAAAGACTTAAACAGAAACTAAGAAAAAAGCATATCGATATAATGTTTTTCATAAGCAATGTATAAAACTACAGTTTTTTAAGAAGAAAAACAATTTTTTCTGTACCATTCCCACAAAAAAATACCCAAAGAATGTGAAACATTAAGTGATGAGGTAATTCCAGGAACAGGGATATAAACACAATGATCTGCTTTTGCAATAGCTGAATCAGATAGCCCAAAACGTTCGTTTCCCAACATGATAATTGCGGAGGATGGAATTTCCGTAGTAAATAGATTGCGCGCCGTTTTTGCTGTCTCAATGGCGATTATTGGTTTTTTGTTTTCAAGGATAAAGGTTTCAAAATCAACATTCTGAACTTCTACGTGATGATAAGCAGAACTGGCACAACGATGGATTTTACTTTTTTTGTATTGTCTTGTACCTGTATAATAAACGGCTGGAATTTCCATATTGGAGGAAAGACGAATTACCTGTCCAATGTTTTCTGCTGAGGCAAAATCAACACAAAGGATTTCAAAGTTATGTTTGGGTTTTGGGATGTTTTTTTGTGAAAAAAACCGAACAGATTCTTGTGTTATCGTGTTTTTTGACATAATTCTGTATATTTGCTCTATGATAGAAGTCGATAATGTTTATGTAAGTGATGACGTTGTAAAACTACATTTTTGTTGTGATATTAGCAAATGTAACGGTATGTGTTGTATTGAAGGGGATGCTGGCGCTCCATTGGAAGACGAAGAGGTGAATAATATTCAGGAAAATTTAGATGCAATTATTCCATATATGCGAAAGGAATGTGTGGAAATTGTACAAAAAAACGGAGTTTTTGATTATGACGAAGACGCCGAAATGGTTACGCCTTTGTTAAAGAATCAAGATTGTGTTTTTGTGTATTATGAAAAATCAATTGCAAAATGCGCCATTGAAAAGGCATGGGAAGAAGGCAAAATTCCTTTTCGAAAACCAATATCCTGCCATTTGTATCCTATTCGATTAAGTAAGCTAAAAGCTGGAATTACTGCTGTAAATTTTCATTATTGGTTTATTTGTGACGACGCTCTCCGACTAGGTGAAAGAAAAGAAATTCCCGTTTACATCTTTTTAAAAGAAGCGTTAATAAGAAAGTTTGGCGCAACTTGGTATAACAAACTTCTTGAAAAAATTAATGAACACGCTAAACAATAATAAGCGAAATGGGTTATAGATAGTATGAGCAGTTATTGTATTAAAGATTTAGAGCGTTTGTCAGGAATAAAAGCCCACACCATAAGAATGTGGGAAAAACGGTATAATTTGGTAAAGCCACACAGAACCGATACCAATATCAGAAGATACGATAACAATCAACTTAAAAAACTATTAAATGTATGCTTGTTGTTAAAAGAAGGATACAAAATATCTAAAATCGCAGAACTAAAAACAACAGAACTAGAAGAAAAAGTACAATATCTATTTGATCAGAAAAACGACAGCAATTCTTTTGTAAACAGAATGATAAAAGCAGCTGTAGATTTTGAGGAAAATGAGATTTCGGTTATTTTAGACGATATTATAGCCGAGTTTGGACTTATAGATAGTATGCAAAACATTGTTTTTCCTTTCGCTGAAAAGTTTGGAATACTATGGCAAACCAATACTATAAATGCTGCAAATGAACAGTTTGTTTTTAATCTTATTCGACAAAAACTCTATGCTGCAATACAGAATTTAGATGTTGAAGCACGTTCGGGAAAATGTTTCTTGCTTTTTTTACCACAAGGTGAAATGTCAGAAATTTACTTACTGTTTTATTACTATTATTTAAAGACAAAACAACATCAAGTTATTTATCTTGGACAAGATACCTCAGCTGAAACAATAGCTGAAGTGCTCAAAAAGAAAAGTGTTTGTAATTTGTTTACCTGTATTTCACCCAAAAAATCTTGTTTAGACATGGATGAGTTTAGTAAAGAGTACCTTTCTTTAGTTGACAAACAGGCTATTTATATTTCCATTCCCAAGAACTATCCCCAAGTTGATCTTCCTTCAACCATTAGTTTGATAAAATCCATAAAAGATATCCCAGCATAAGCACTTTAAAAAGATTAACAAAACATTAACACGCTCACAGAAAGCCCGCTCAATAAAGCTTAGGGGCTTTTTTGCCCCTTTTTTGTTTATGTTTTGGTTAAAATAACTTGCATAGTGTTTAATTATTTCGTTTCTTTGTTGAACAAAATTAAAAACACCAAATTATGACAACACTAGAATTTAACCACAGAATAATAAAACTTCAAAAACCTTTAGAAATGTATGCATTGGGATTAACAACTAATTCAGATGATGCTAAAGACCTTTTGCAAGAAACAATGTTAAAAGCATTTTCAAATCGTGATAAATTTATTGATAAAACCAATTTAAAAGCATGGTTATATACGATAATGAAAAATACTTTTATTAATGAATACAGAAGAAATAAAAGAGCGAACACTTTTATTGACAAAACAGACAATCAGTACTTTTTAAACAATGACAGCTCTAGTGAGATGCAATCAGCAGATTCTCGCATTGCAGAAAAAGACATTAGAAAAGCCTTGTCTGAATTGACAAATGATTTTCGAGTTCCTTTTGAAATGTATTACAATGGATATAAATATAAAGAGATAGCAGAAGAATTAGACTTATCTATAGGTACAGTAAAAAGTAGAATCTTTTTTACTAGAAAAAAACTAATGAAAAAACTGCAAGACTACCAATAAAAACCTAATAAATAATTACTATTAAAGCCCGGGATGATTTTCGGGCTTTTTTATTTCTATTTCAGCATTTTTGGTTTTAATTCCTCTATTGTATGCGAAAAGAACATACATAAAAATAATACTTAGTACAAACGAAATAATGATTGCTATCACACTGCCATCAAAACTTCCAAAGTTTTCCATGTTTGTTTTTGACCAGCCAATTTCATAAAAATAGGCAATAATAACAGCGGATGCATTATTAATAAAGTGAATAAGAATAGGCAGAAAGATATTTTTAGACCATACATAGATGTAGCCAAGCAATATCCCTAATAAAAACCGAGGAAGAAAACCGTAAAATTGCAAGTGCATCGTACTAAAAAGAAGAGCAGAAAGGATTACTGCTACGTGCATGTTTTTCATTGATATCTGCAACTCTTTTAAAACGATTCCCCTAAAAATCAACTCTTCTCCAATTGCAGGAATAAAAGCAATCATAAAAATATTAAACAAAAAGGCAGGAAAGCTTTTTACAGATAAAAAAGCAATAGTATATTCCATAGCCGATTCTTCTGAAGCAATCATCCAATTTTCAATTCCAGCCATAGATTCAGGCAACTTAAGAGCAGCATTCCACTCACCTAAAAAATTAATCAATGGTAAAACAGCAAAGATTAAGGCAGTGCCAAGTAATACATTTGTTAGTTTAAGTTTGGGAGAGAATTGGAAATATTTTTTTGTACTTGAACTTATTAAAAAAACATAAAAGAAAGCAGGGATAATAAACAAAGCTAAATGACTGAGTATTTGCATGTATTTCAGGTACATGCTAATCCTCGCATCTGTAAAATCTACTTCACCCGAAAGATTTTGAACAATATCTGATCCCCAGATAGGAATTCCAATTAAAACTCCAGCAAACATTACAACAATAGAACTCGTAAGCACAATGACCAAGAGCAATAATAGCCGTAAAAAAGCAGATTTTGTTTGTATTAGTGGAGTTCTCATTCTTTAGTTTTATTGTGCAAAGATATTTAAATTTTCAAAAAAAAGGAGTAAGATTCAATACATTAATAATTATATCTTTGCTGAAATTTACAAAAATCCAGATTTGAAAATTGGAGAAATATATATTGAAGACCCCTGTGTCGCTTTTGCTCCGATGGAGGACATTAGCGATCAGTCCTTTCGCATAATATGCAAAAGAAAAGGAGCTTCTTTGCTTTTCTCAGAGTTTGTTGCTGCTGATGGCATTATCAGGGGAGTGGAGAAATCATTAAAAAAAATGGATTTTGCAGAAGAAGAAAGACCTTTCGGGATACAGATTTTTGGAAGCGAAGAAAAGAGTTTGTTAGAAGCGGCTCTTTATGCAGAACAACAAAAGCCAGATTTTATAGATTTGAATTTTGGTTGTCCAGTGAAAAAAATTGCTTCCAAAGGAGCGGGTTCGGGTATGCTTAAGAAGCCTGAAAAAATCATTAGGATATGCCAAAGCATTGTGGAAGCTTTGAAAACTCCAGTTACCGTTAAAACACGCTTAGGCTATGATGAGAAATCTAAAATCATAGTTGATTTAGCTGAAAAACTACAGGATGTTGGAATAAAAGCGCTAACGATTCATGGACGAACAAAACAGCAGTTATATGGAGGAGAAGCAGATTGGACGCTAATCGCTAAGGTTAAAAATAATCAACGCATGCATATTCCAATTATTGGAAACGGAGATATTGATAGTCCTCAAAAAGCCAAACTTGCTTTTGATAATTACGGAGTGGATGGTATTATGATTGGAAGAGCGGCAATAGGAAACCCCTGGATTTTTTCCCAAATCAGAGAATTTTTATTGCATAACAAAGAAATCGAATTACCAAGAATTCAGGAACGAATAGCGGTATGCAGAGAGCACTTATTGGCTTCCATTGCATTGAAGGGAGAAACAAGAGGAGTTAATGAAATGAAAAGGCATTATGCTCCATATTTTAAAGCTATTCCTTCCATTAAAACATACAGAAACGACCTGGTTTTAGCTAGTAATGTGAACGAAGTAGAGTCTGTTTTAAACCGAATATTAGAAGATTATACTTAAATCTTGAGTATTAAAAACAGAACACAAATCTCTGTTTACAAGATGAATGCATTGAATTCCAAGTTTTTCAGCTGTTTCAATATGTTCCTTACTGTCATCAATAAACAAACATTCTTTTGCCTCAATATTATTTTCTTTTAGCACATATTCAAAAATCTCTTTATCGGGTTTTCGCATCCCAATTTTAAAAGAAAAGTAGGTTTTATCAAATAAATCTTCTAACTCCAATTGCTCTTTTATTCTCAGCTTTTCTTGATAAACAGTATAATGCAAGCTGTTTGTGTTACTTAATAAGAAAAGGTTATAATTATTTCTTAATTTTTTTATTAGTTGAATTCTATCGCTGGGAAAATCCAATAGCATTGCATTCCATGCAGAAAGAATACGGTCTTTTGTTATTTCTGAAGGGAGAAAACGGTACATTTCATTATAAAAATTAGCTGAAGAAATTATGCCTTTATCCAATGAGTCAAAAAAGCGGTTTTGTTTATATTGAGAGAAAACCTGATCAAAATCCGCTATTCCCAAATCGACAAAAGCCTTAATTGTTTTGGTAAAATCAATGTTTAAGACAACGCCTCCAAGATCAAAAATGATATGTTTTATATTTTCTTTCATATTTTTATTTGTTTCCATGCTTGCTTTTTTCATGCAAATATGTAAATTTGCAATCCAATTTGCAAAAGAATTTGTTTTCTTTTCAAGGGGCCTATAGCTCAGTTGGTTAGAGCACCTGACTCATAATCAGGTGGTCCCTGGTTCGAATCCAGGTGGGCCCACAAATTTTTTTTAGCTGAGAAAAATAGCTGTAAGGCGCAGATAATCAAATTGTTAATGTGAAAAATTCTAGTGGCACGCTTTTTGTAAAGTTGTACATCAAATAAATAATTGTATCTTTATAAAAATTTTTTAAAATTTAGCATTATGAAAAAAATTGTATGTATTTTTAGTCTTGTATTATTTACAGCAGTATTTACACAAGCACAAGTTGTTCAAAGCTCACAGGGAACGCAAACCTCTATTCAATCATCTTCAAATTCAGGCGCAGAAACTTTTTATCTTTCTGGTTGTGCTGTACCAACATCAGCCAAGCCAAGTTTGAGTTCAGAAGACCTTGTGATTGAGAAAAACGTAAAAATTTCAAAAGTTTCAGGAGCTGGATACGGTTTTTGGATTGAAAAAAATGGAGTTAAAATTAAGGAATTTGCGACTAATTCTGAAGCAATGGGCTATGTTTTAAGTCCAGGAACTTATACTGCTTATCCAATGCTTCCTAAGCAAACACAACAAAAAGCAAAAAGGATTTGTGTAAATATTGAATTGCAATAAGCAAGAAGTTAATTAAAAAAAAAGAGGCTAAAAGCCTCTTTTTTTATGCCTCTTTACCGTGACAATGCTTGTATTTTTTCCCACTACCACAAGGGCAAGGATCATTTCTTCCTACTTTCTTTTCTACTCTCACTGGCGCATTAGATTTAGCTTGGCTTGTGCTTTGTTGCATAGCCTGTCGTTGAGCATCAGTTTCTCCTCCTTGTCTTCCAGTTTTGATTTTAGATAAATCAGATTTTTGACGGTGTCCTTCCTTCACATCATCTTCGCTTTCTAATGGTAGATTACCTTTAACTAAAAAGGAAACAACTTCCTTGTTAATTCTTTTCAACATCTGCTGGAATAATTCAAAAGATTCAAACTTATAAATAAGTAATGGATCTTTTTGTTCATAAGTTGCACCTTGTACAGATTGCCTTAAATCATCTAATTCTCTGAGATGTTCTTTCCACGCATTATCAATTATACCCAAACTAATCCCCTTTTCAATAGATAATATAAGTTCTTTTCCTTTGGTTTTATACGATTTTTCCAAGGGAGCTAATACCCTAAGCGTTTTATTTCCATCAGAAATCGGTAAGGCGATATTTTCATATTTACGCGACTGGGTTTCATACACATTTTTGATAATTGGGTATGCACTTTTGTATAAAACTTCTGACTTTAGCTTATAGTTTTCCCATGCCTTAGTATATAATTCTTCAGAAAGATTTTCTGCTTTTTGGGAAAAGAAGTCTTTTTCATCATGATCAGATGCGTCAACACCAAGAACAGAAATACATTCCATTAAGAAACTTTCATAATCTCGAGCCTCTTGAGCATTAAAAACAACTTCATCTGTAACGTCAACAAATTGGTTGGCAATATCTATCGCTAATCTGTCACCATATAGTGCATTTCTTCTTTTGGTGTAAATCACTTCACGTTGTTGGTTCATTACATCATCGTATTCTAGTAGTCTTTTTCGTATTCCGAAGTTGTTTTCTTCAACTTTTCTTTGCGCACGTTCAATTGATTTGGAAATCATGGAGTGCTGAATAACGTCTCCTTCTTTCAGACCTAATCGATCCATAATGTTGGAAATTTTATCCGAACCAAATAAACGCATTAAATTATCTTCCAAAGAAACGAAAAACTGAGAGCTACCAGGGTCTCCTTGTCGTCCGGCACGACCTCTTAACTGTCTGTCAACGCGTCTTGATTCATGGCGTTCAGTTCCAATAATTGCTAAACCTCCTGCTTCTTTTACTCCTTTCCCAAGCTTGATATCTGTACCACGACCAGCCATGTTTGTTGCTATAGTTACAGCTCCTGCCACACCTGCTTCTGCAACTACATCTGCTTCTTTTTTATGTAGCTTGGCATTAAGCACATTATGTGCAATGTGTTTCATTTTCAACATTCGGCTTAAGAGCTCTGAGGTTTCAACACTTGTTGTCCCAACTAATACAGGACGTCCGTTATTAACTAAAGATTGAATTTCCAGTATTACAGCATTGTACTTTTCTTTCTTTGTTTTGTAAATCAAGTCTTCCATATCCTTTCGGACAATGGGCTTATTTGTTGGAATAACAACAACATCCAGTTTGTAAATATCCCAGAGTTCGCCTGCTTCTGTTTCAGCTGTACCAGTCATACCAGCAAGCTTTTTATACATTCTAAAGTAATTCTGAAGAGTTACGGTAGCATAAGTCTGTGTTGCAGCTTCAACTTTAACGTTTTCTTTTGCTTCAATCGCTTGATGCAATCCGTCAGAATAACGCCTTCCTTCCATAATACGACCAGTTTGCTCATCAACAATTTTAATCTTATTGTCCATGATAACATACTCAACGTCTTTCTCAAACAAGGCGTAAGCTTTCAAAAGCTGATTCATGGTATGAACACGTTCTGATTTTATTCCATATTCTCTTGTTAATGCACTCTTTTTTTTGATTGTTTCCTGTTCACTTAAATTTTTCTTATCCATTTCCGCCAGTTCACTTGCAATATCCGGAAGGATATAGAAATTGGAATCGCCTGTCATTTCTGTTAATAGGTCGATACCTTTATCGGTCAAATCAATAGTGTTATTTTTTTCATCAATGACAAAGAATAATTCATCATCAATAATGTGCATGTTTTTCTGATTTTCAGCCAGATAAATATTTTCTGTTTTATGCATTAAGGCTTTCATTCCTTCTTCACTAAGGAATTTTATTAAAGCTTTATTTTTTGGAAGACCTCGGTGAGATCGGAACAGTAATTTTGCACCTTTTTTTTCACTTTCTGCGTCTCCTTTTTTTATTAACTGTTTAGCTTCTGCAAGGATTTGTGTAACAAGCGCTCTTTGTTGGCTGTATAGTTTTTGAACCAAGGGTTTTAGTTGGTCAAACTCTTGTTTGTCTCCGCGAGGAGTAGGACCTGAAATAATAAGAGGAGTTCTGGCATCATCAATTAATACAGAATCCACCTCATCCACGATAGCATAATTATGTTTGCGTTGAACTAATTCCTCAATATTGGTGGTCATATTATCACGCAAATAATCAAAGCCAAATTCGTTATTAGTTCCGTATGTAACATCTGCCTGATAAGCTTTTCTTCTTTCATCGGAATTAGGCTCGTGTTTATCAATACAGTCAACACTTAATCCATGAAATTCAAACATCATTCCCATCCATTCGGCATCACGTTTTGCAAGATAATCATTTACTGTAACGACATGTACACCTTTTCCTGGAAGTGCATTAAGATAAACAGGAAGTGTTGCAACTAGTGTTTTACCTTCTCCTGTTGCCATTTCAGCAATTTTCCCTTGATGAAGAACGGCACCACCAATTAACTGCACATCATAATGAACCATATCCCATTTTATTGTTGTTCCGCCAGCTCTCCATTCATTTTGATAATAAGCTTTATCGCCTTTTATATTAATACTGTCTCTAAAAGCTGCTAAATTTTTATCAAAATCATTTGCACTTACTGCAACTTCTTCGTTTTCTACAAAACGTTTTGCTGTTTCTTTAACAACAGCAAAGGCTTCAGGAAGAAGCTCGTCAAGTATTTTTTGTGTTTTATCGTAGGTAGTCTTTTCTAATTCATCAATTTCTTCGTACAAGCTTTCTTTCTCATCTACGGGCATTTCGTATTCTTCTTCCAAGCGTTGTTTTAAACTACTAATCCTCTCTTCTTCTTCTCCAATGCCTTCTTTAATGCGATTTTTGAATTCTTGTGTTTTTGCACGTAATTCGTCGTTTGTCAAATTGCTTATTTCTGCTGTTGCCTCATGCACTTTATGTACAAAAGGAGTTAAGACCTTCATGTCTCTGGCGGCTTTGGAGCCAAAAATTTTATCTAATAAACTCATTATGCTATAATTTCTAAAAAATATGTGGCAAAGTTAATGATTTCTTGTAATAATGAAAGATGAAAAGGAAAGAAGAATTTTTTATTAAGTGATGTTGTGTGTTAATACACAACATCACTTAGGATTAATACTCATCTTCATGAAAGAAAAAATCGTCTTTAGTGGGATAGTCTGGCCATAAGTCTTCAATAGTATCATAGACTTCGTCCTCATCTTCAATTTCTTTAAGATTTTCTATCACCTCCATTGGAGCTCCTGAGCGTAGAGCGAAATCGATTAATTCATCTTTTGTCGCCGGCCAAGGTGCATCCTCTAGTTTTGATGCTAATTCCAATGTCCAATACATTATTATTCGTTTTATATTTTTTGCAAAAATACACTTTAGAAAATCAAAGTCAAGTTTTTTTTTATAAATCTATTAAATTTCTTTGAAATTGTGATAAAAAAAGAGGTATAACGCCACTATATCAGGCTGTTATGAGTTCTTTTTGTAATGGCAATAATTTTCTTAGCTCAAGGCTTAAGAAGTTGTTTATTATTCGGCTGTAGAACGAATAGCTGTGTTTCTATTATCGGATTCTATTAAACCGTCGCGAAGACGAACAATACGATGGGCATAAGAAGCAATGTCTTCTTCATGGGTAACAACAATAACGGTGTTTCCCGCAGCATGGATTTTTTCAAATAAAGCCATTATTTCATTAGAGGTTTTGGTGTCTAAATTTCCCGTTGGTTCGTCTGCTAAAATAATAGAAGGTCTGTTTACCATTGCACGGGCAATAGCAACACGTTGTCGTTGACCACCAGACAATTCATTCGGTCGATGCGTAACTCTATCACTCAAATCGACTTCTTCCAAAACTTCTAATGCTCTTTTTTTGCGCTCTGTTTTAGAAAAGCCAGCATAAATCAGAGGAAGAACCACGTTTTCTAGAGCCGTTGACCGTGGTAATAAGTTGAAGGTTTGAAACACAAAACCAATTTCTTTATTTCTGATGTCAGCTAATTCATTGTCAGTTAATTTGCTCACATCTTGTTGGTTTAGGACATATCTTCCTTTTGTGGGAGTATCAAGGCAGCCCAACGTATTCATCAAAGTTGATTTTCCAGAACCAGAAGGGCCCATTAGAGCCAGGTATTCATTCTTTTTTATATCCAAATCGATGGATTGTAAAGCTTTTACAATCTGTGTACCAACTTTATAGTGCTTGGCAATATCTTTTAATTCTATGATGTTTTCTGTCATTTATATCTGATTATTTAGCAAAGGTCAGCATTTTTTATCAAAGTTTTAATTTCCAATGCTGTTTTTGCATCTTTTTTCCTATAAAAACAATGCCAAAGTGATAAAAATCAATGCTTAGCTGGACTTTTTCGGACAAGGAAATTTCTTTCCAAGCTGCTGTCATTTCTTTTGACCAATGAATATCGTCTATAATAATAGCAAAATGCTCTTTTTGATTTTGTAAAGATTTGTTGAAGTATCTAATACTTGCATCTTTAGTGTGGTTTCCATCAATATAGATGAGGTCGAAATTCAATGTATTATTTAAGTTAAAATAGCTGTCAAAATTGTGATTAATTAAGTTAATTGTATTGTATTTTTGAACTTCAAAAAAAGCCAGAGCATATTTTGCAATATTAGGACAGCCTTCAATACTAAGAATCTTAGCTTTAGGAGAACTTTCGGCTAAATAGGCTGTGGAAATACCGAAGTTTGTCCCTAATTCCAAGATGCTTTCTGCCTTCAGATACTTGGCTATGGAATATAAAATTGAAGCTTGTTTTTGTGAAGAAATAGACGAAGCAGCCGTTTTACATAGTTTACGTTTTCTTTTTTTGTTTTTGCCTGTGCCAAAATCATGTACCTCAATGAATGTTTTATTATGAAGCAGAAAGTTTCGATAATTTTCAATTTTAGGGAAGCTCTTTTTCGCATCTTTTCCTCTTATAGCCTCGGTGTAAAAAGCATATACAAAGGGAGAATGTATCTTGTATTTTGTTTTTGCTTTTACAAGATGTCGGAGATATTGAATGCTTCTATGTAGTATTTTTTCAAACAAAATAAATTTTTTAAAAAGCTTTAGCAATTCCTAGCACCCATCGCCATTGAAAATAGTCTTCAACTGCTGGAGGTCTGTTAAGAAACAGTGGCATATCAAAGCGAATGCTAAAATCTTTCAATTCATCAAATGGACCCCAAGACTTTATAGTTAAGCTACATCCTATTCCTGCATCAATACGAAGCTTGGAGAAACTAGCTTTTTCATCTAGTTTATTTGTACTTATTATTCCAAAATCACTGAAAAAATAAGTGTTCAAACGCAAATAATCAGAAACAAATTTAGGTTTAAACGGAAAAAAACGGTCAAAATAAATTTCGTTATTCCAAGCTATTCCGCTGTGACCAAAATATGGCAAGCAAAAGCTACTGTCAGGATTTTCGTGGGCAAGTAAATAGCCCGAATATCCTCTCATATTTAAGCCTCCGCCGTAGTGAAAATGATTTGTTGAAATACCATGTGTCGTATAATTTAACGGAATATATCCTACCGCTTCCAAAAACGGATTATCCATCATTTCCTCAGGGTTTGCTCCTGCGAAAAAGAGAGAAGATTCTTTTGGCATCGTTCTCCCAATACTGTGTTGAGCAAAAACACGGTTTTTCCATACTATAAACCCAAAATCTTTTTCGTAATTATGCTCTAAGGAAAATGCAGCATAAGAATAGGAATCTCCAGGCCCGCTGCTTTTGCAACTGAGATTAAGGCTGTGTTTTTTCTTATTATCATTATTTAGGAAGAGGGTATAATCAAATCTAAAACTGTTGTTGTACAAAACGGAATCCGGACTTGGGTTAAACGTCCAGCCGTCAGCAAATAAAACATAGTAATAATTACTTAGCTTTTCGCGATACATTGTTTGAAAAGCAGCCTTAAATTCATGTTTTTTATCTTTGGATAAATAGTTAAGACCGATACCGTATTTGTCAAGTCCAGCGTTGTGGTATCCGTGAAGATTCCATTCCAAGCCTTTCCATTTTTTGTGAATTGGATTTGAAAAGCGATACATAAAAGAAACGTCTTGTCGTTCTTTTTCCACGCCAAAATCATCCATAGCAGGAAGTTCATGTGTTTTTCCCTGAAACATGCCCGTATTTACATAGAATCGAAAAGAAAAATTAGCATATTTTTCCATATAATCTCCTTTGAGATTTAATCCGGCTTTAATTCCATCAACAGCATTCCACCAAAGCGCAGGACGCCATTTTAGTTCATAATGTTCCCAGTCGGGACGCTTACTCATTTTGGCATCAAAGCTTAAGCGAAGCGGAAGTTTATTGCTGTTGTCCAATAAATGAACATCAGCCATTAGGTGTTGGGGGTCGATTTCCACTTTATCGATTTTATCATCTAAAGAAACAGTAAAGCGATATTCAGGATAGAAATAATCCCAGCCATACCATTTGGGAAGAACAGTTCCGGTATTAGGTTTTACAAAATAGGTATTTGGTATATAATAAGCATAGGTTTTTCCACTTTTGTCAGTAATAAGAATATCCAGCGGCATTTGCATTTCGCCTTTTCGTTTGAGCGTGATTTCGTAGCTTGTTTTTTCTCCCGCTATTTTTTTCACGTTTTGGACGCTATAATCAATGGTTTTTGTAGTGTTTAGCCATTGGTCGAAAAACCAGTTTAAATCGGTATTGGTAGCGTGGATAAAAGAAGAACGCATATCATTCAAATAGGGATGAGCCATTTTCCATTGCTCAAAATAGCTTTGCATTCCGAGATTAAAAAGACTATCTCCCAAGACATAGCGGAGATTGAAAAGCATAGTTGCGCTTTTGTAATAAGATTGCCGATGATCTTCGCCATAGATTTCCATGGTGTTAAACATATCTGCGTGGGTATTCAAGCTTCTTCCCTCGGTATTTATAGCGTGATTCAGATAACGATAATAGGCATAATCGTAGCGGAAAGAATAGAAATTCTCTTTCTGCAGCAACTTCAGGAGTTTGCTCCTGTTATCCGGAGCACGAACTTCTCTGCTTTTGGCTAATTCTTCCAAACCTACAACGGTATAATATTGCGTAAAGCCTTCGTCTAGAGCAGGGCGATAGGTTTCGTTTGTTGCTACCATGGCGAAAAACCAATTATGGGCCATTTCGTGGGTGAAAATATATGCGTAAGAAGGCGAACGTCCGCTATTCATTGTGAGCATTGGATATTCCATTCCTGCACGGCAATCGCCTGTTGTCATTTTAGGATAAGCATAGTCTCCGATTTCCTTTGATAATAAAGCAATGATATCTGCGGTTAGTTCTGCTGCATCTTGCCATTCTGCTGCATTTGACTCTTGAGCAAAGGCGTAACAGTCAATCTCTTTATATTTTGCGTGTCCAATTCGGAAGTGAGGATTTGCAATAAAAGCAAAATCGTGTACATTGATTGCGTGCCATTTCCATGTTTTCCGCACTGTACTATCGTAAGGAATAATGATAGATGGAGCAGAACCCAAGGCTTTTTCTTTAAAGTTTCGCAAGTCGAGCTTTTGCATCAAAGAATCAGGCAAAACTTGCGCTTTGTTCGTTAATGTTCCTGTTGCTTCTACAATATAATGATTAGCAAAATCCAAACTTACGTCATAAGTACCGAAGTCGCCATAAAATTCATGACCCAAATGTTGGTCAGTATTCCAGCCAAACTTCATGTCATACACACAAATTCTTGGATACCAATGAGCTCCGTTATATTGTTTTT
>CAZJZP010000007.1:0-1992 GCA_964550505.1 uncultured Prolixibacteraceae bacterium
TTCTGTCAAAACTTATTAAAAGGTCATAATCAGCAGCAAAAAAATTATCAGCATACTCTCCTTTTGGGAAAGCATAGCCTTTAATATCTTTATTGCTAAGATGTGAAAGAAAAAGACTGTCTTCACAAAATTCAGGAAGTTTTTTCCCGTCAAAATAGGCTAAAGCAGCAATTTTCTTCTGTTGTTTTCGCAATTCATCAATTATTCCTAAGATTTCAACATAGGAAGTCTCATCCATAACTTCAAAAATAACAGCAATATTTTTGATTTCATTAAAATCAAGAATACTTGCTTTTCGGTCAGCACATAAACTTTTTAAAGCCTTTTCATATACCCGTTTTTGAAAATATCCAATCATTTTATTCTATTTTTTTCGTAAACTGCTGTTATTTCGGCAATATACATCATATGATAATCCTTTTCCTTGTATATAGATAAAAGTGATTGCTGCTGAAAAGCTTCTTCTTTTATCCAATCTTTATACAGTGTTTTGCACTCAATAATCAAACGTGCTTCTTGAAAAGCTATTGTGTTTGCTGTTTCGATGGAATGCAAGCCAGCTTTTTCTACCTTGTTTTCATCTCTACCCGAAACTTTTCCACAATATTGTAATACATCTTTATACTGCTTGTCAAAAAAACTTAAGCTGAAATAGGTATTTTTCTCTGTAAATTCAAAGGTATAGCGTTGTGGACGAACAAAAGCAAAAACAACGGCTTTGTTCCATAAAAAACCCATTCCACCCCAGGCAGCTGTCATAGTGTTAAAACTATTTTTATCTCCTGCTGTAATAAGCATCCAATCATTGCCAATAAGCTTAATCGCATTTTCTGCTATCTCATTGGTTTCTATTTTCTTAAAATTTTCTATTTGCATTTAATACGAAATTTTTAGTAAAATTAATGAATATTTACGAAATTCGTACTTTTATTACAGAAAAACAAATGGAAACTCATAAACATGACATAAGAGTGGAATTTTTAGGAAGTGGAACTTCGCAAGGAGTTCCTGTGATAGCTTGTGAATGTCCTGTTTGCCAATCTGATGATAAAAAGGACAAACGTCTGCGTTCTTCTGTTTTTATTCAATACCAAGGAAAAAATATTATTATTGATGCAGGTCCTGATTTCAGATATCAGGTTTTAAGGGCAGGAATTAAAAGATTGGATGCCATTTTGCTAACACACGGACACAAAGATCATATTGGAGGTTTAGACGATTTACGCGCCTTTAATTATGTGCAAAAAAACTCCGCTGATATATACGGAAATAAAGAAACATTGGAGATTATTAAAAATGAATTTTACTATGCTTTCAAACAAAAAAAATACCCAGGCGTTCCTGAATTGACATTACATCTTATCAGCAATGAAAGATTTTATATCGAGAATGATATTGAAATACAATGTATTAACGCAAAACACAGCGCATTGAATGTATTGGGATTTCGTATTAAAGATTTTGCTTATATTACGGATGCAAACTATATATCAGCAGAAGAAATACTTAAACTAAAAGGTGTTAAAACGCTTGTGATTAATGCATTAAGAAAAGAGAAACACCACTCCCATTTTAATTTAGAAGAAAGCCTACAAATAATACAGCAAACAGCAGTAGAAAAAGCATATCTGACACATATAAGCCATTTAATGGGTAAACATCAAGAAGTAGAAAAACAATTACCAAAAAACGTACATCTTGCCTATGATGGCTTAATTATCAGCACTTAAGGAATATAATTTATGGAAAATAACACAAAAATATCAGCAGAATTTCTCCGTTTTATTAATCAAATAATGGATTCGCCAGCTAAAAGAATTAAGGGTTTGACAGAATTAGCAAGCGAGATGAATAAAAATATTGAATTGGAAGAAATTCTTAGTAGTATATCTTCACAGAGTCAAAAACTAGAGAATCTCATTAAAGATTTCTTATTGTATTTAAAACTTCAAAATACTGAGCTGCTGTTAAATAAGACTTATGTTCATGGCA
>CAZJZP010000007.1:2092-20257 GCA_964550505.1 uncultured Prolixibacteraceae bacterium
CCCGCTTGTTGTACGGATAAATTTATTATTTCCATGGATGACGAAGCTGGGCTTCCCTTTGTTATTTTGCATAAATTATTAGATAAAATGGGTGGTGATTCCAATATTTCAAGTGACAGAAATATTGGTACGCGAATGAATATTCTAATTCCCGTAAAAACAGCAGATAATATATCGGAAGAAGAAAAGCTCTACAAACATTGTCAGGATGATTTGATGAATCAAGAGTTCCATATTCTTCTTTTAGAAGATAACAATGAATTGCACAAAATTTTACAACAAAAATTTGTGCAGAAATCATGGAAAATTGATATTGTAACATCTGTTGAAGAAGCGATAAACAATATGTCAGCGACAGATTATGATGTTTTTATTTTTAATCTAGATATAGCATTAGAAGAGTTTCAGTCGCTTATTCAATCCGTCAGAAGGCATAATCTGGATATTCCAATTTTTGCATTCTTGCACCTTGTTCCCGATGAATTAAGTCAAATTTTGGCCAAAGATAAAAAGCTGGAAATCATCAAAAAGCCAATATCACAGCAAGGTATTTTTGGCTTAATATACAAGCATCTTTGTAAAAACAATGTTGCAAATGCTTTTGTTAAGCTTATTCGTTATGGAAAAACAAATAAACCTGATTTGTTTTTTAATCCTGGCTTTTTCAATGATAATAATTTGGATGAAAAATATGCTTTTTTCAATCAAGAACAGCAATTAGATTTGTATTATGCTCCAAAACTTAATTATCAAGGGAAAAGCTTTAATAATATTCTATTTATTACGAAAGAAAACGATGTTAAAAATCCCATTTCTATTGTTAATCAACCTTTATTCCACTGTATTCATCAACGGGAAGTATTAACACAAATGCACCAAAAAAACTTTGATTTTTCCAAGGGGAAACAGCATATTATTGACGTTATCAACAACAAAGATGGCTTGTGTCCCAATAATGAAAATTTACTGTTAAAAGAGTACAATATGATGCTCTTGGATTTGTATGAAAAAGCAAATAATGATTGCAGAAACAAGAATGAAAGTTGCTTTGTTGGAAAGCTACAGACTAAAGCAGGGATTAATAATAATGGCATAGTGCAGAAATCAGAAAAGGAAGCCATAGCTTTGCTTGCTTTAAAAGAGAAACTGGAAAAAAAATCCCATTGTTTTAGAACGGCTAATAAGAAAATAGTTTTTAAGCATATTAATTTTGATAATGCCAAAATCACTGCTACGGTCAGCCTTTATATCGATATCCCTAATAACTCGGCAAAGGATATTGAAATAGCTGTTTTTAACAAAATCGCTGATCAAGAATATATGAATACCATCAAAAACAGTATTGATGATTTACGGAAACTTAGCAAGCGAAGCAAGGAATCTTTTTGGATGGATATCCATCTTTCCGAAGCATTTCACTTTATTAGCCATAACAAAATGCAGTTTATTGATGCTAATGAAATTAAAAATGAATTTAAAAAATTCCTGGATTTGAATATTGATAATAATCAATATTATATAAAACTAAAAGATAACGAGAGAAAGGATGATATGGAGTATAATTTACATTTAATAGAGAATTTAGAAAGACTGCTATCATTAATAGAAAAGGAGGAAATGAAATTATACAGCTATCACAAATTACTTAAGTTGGGAAAAAGCACAAGTTTGAGCAATACCGCATTTTTATATACAAAGGTATTGGATGTAAGTCCAGCATACATTCATGCAGAAATGGATGTGCTTTAATGAAACAGTAAAACGGGTTTGTTTTTTTAGTGAATTTATCTTTTTTTGTCAATTCGCTATGCGAAAAAGCTTTAAGAAGTATTTGAGTTTTTTTACTAGTGTTTTTGCCCGATGGGCAAAATTAATGCTTTTTATTAATTATTTCTTTAATGATTTTTAATGATTCATCAAAAATGGGGTCATTCCCTTTTAATATTTCATCTAAAGTTACATTTACATACACATCTGGTTTGATAAAAGAAAATTCTTCGTTTTTTGTTAACATTGTTTTTTCTGATGCCATTAAAGCAAAACCGCCATTTGGTAATCTGAAGAGAAGAGGTTGAGTTAAGCTTCCAGAAGTGTTTTCGCCAACAAATAATCCAACTCCAAGGTTTCTCATTGCTACAAGTAGTGACTCTGTGGCAGAACCAACAGAATTATCAATTAATACAACTATAGGTAGGTTTGGCAACCTTTCCTCTATTGGTACAGGATTTATATATACCATAGAATCAAGAACAAATTTATTGTCTATGTAATAATCGTAACACTCAAAATGTCTTTTTTCCCCACCAATAAAAGCAATATTTATTGAATCAGCATAAGCACCAAAGGCTCTTTTTTTGGAATGATTAATTCTACGATAAGAATACATTGTTAAAGTATCTTTTAATGAAAAGTGCATTGCAATATTATGTCCAACACTTGAGCCGCCATTATTAAATCTTAAATCGATAAGTAAGCCATCTGCATTTATTAATTCGGGTTTGATTGAATCAAAAAAATGGACTAAATTACTATTCATTTGATTTCCTATATTAAAATAGGCTATTTTGTCCTCTACCCACTTAAATTGAAAATCTTTAGCATAATACTGTTTAATGTAATAATTACAAGCTTTTGTCCATTTAGAATTACCGGGATTAGATTTTCTAATGTTTAATGTGTCTTGTTTCCCATCAGGTCTAATAAATGAAATATTATCAATTTCTGTTGGAGCACTTAATGTGAAAATAAAGCTTTTTCTTAATGAATGCTCATAGTATGTAAAGGCTGTTGGTTTATAGTAGTCTTCTATGTATTTGTCAATCAGCACATTGTTTGCTTCAATAATTTCACTACCAACAGGTAATTTTTCACTTAATATTAATCTTGTACCTGTGACATAATACGTGTTTTCAAAATAGTCAACAGCGAACCAATTATTTTTGTTGTTTTGGTAATAAGCTTTTAGATAATTTGGTAGAATAATTCTCGTATGAGCTTCCCTGAGTAGAGCCATAAATTCCTTTAATACTATGTAGTATTCTAAGTCATTTTTAGTCTCAATTACTTTAGGTATAAATTCTATATATGATTCATTCCAATTTAATTCAGGAAGGCGATGAAAATATGGGAAATTGTAAGCAGCTTCCTTCCATATTAAAGATAATCCAAAAACTTTTTCTTCTTTGCTTATGGTGTTAGGGATTTCCTGTGAATAAATCTGTAAACTAATAATTAAAGAAATACTTAAACTCAGGATAATTTTTATGATTTTCATATTTGTCTTTTTTTTTTATATTATTTTTTACTTTCTCAAGACAAAGATACATTTTTTTAGTAAAAAAAAGATTTCTTATCTGCATATATGTCTTAAGCTGGTGAACAACAACAAATTTTATCTAAACTCAGACCCTATGACTAAAAGATTAAAAAAAGCTTACTCCTACAATATCTTTTTTATCCGTTTGGACATTAACATTTTTTTGTTTATTCGCTACGCGAAAAAGCTTTTAGAAGTATTTGAGTTTTTTTACTAGTGTTTTTGCCCGATGGGCAAAACAGTGATAGTAAAATTGGTAGTTGGGTAAATGTTAATGATGAAAATTTACTTTTGTTCAAACTTAAATCCACAAAGCTTATTCCTTCCGCACCTTTTTTAAAATCAACATATTCATAGGATTACTTTTTAATCCGTAAATATTTTTTCGATGAAAACGCATCACCTGATCATAATACAATACCACAACCGCTGCTTCTTCCATCACTAAAGCATCCATTTTTCGATAATACTCCATGCGAATACTATCATTGCTTTCTAATATTGCTTTTTCATATAAAGCGTCGAATTCCGGAGAAGAAAAATGCGTGTAATTTGGTCCTTGTGGTGAAAAGTTTTTGCTATAAAACAAAGAAAGATAGTTTTCAGCATCAGGATAATCTGCAATCCACGAAGCACGGAAAAAATTAAGTTTTGACTTGGCAATCATATCTCTAAGAGTAGCTGGAGGATTCACTTCAATCTTTATTTGAATGCCAATATCGCCTAATTGCTGTTGAATAAATTCACAGATATCTAAATACTGCGCAGTAGTACTCAATTTTATTTCACCCAAGCCCTCTCCCATTGGATAACCAGCTTTCTCCAATAATTCCATGGCTTTTTGCGGTTGATAAGAATAATAATATTTTGTTGAATCGTAAGCTGGCATTCCGTAAGGAATAAAACCATTTTCAGCAGCTTTTCCAACATTATTTCGGAGATAACGGATCATCTTTTTTCTGTCGAAACCATAATTAATTGCCTGACGAACTTCTTTTTTCATCAAGGGATTATCCTGCTCTTTTTGGATATTATCATCTAACATAAAACCCAAATATTCCGTATTTAAAAAAGCTTCTTTCAACAACACAATATCATTGGAATACTTTGGGTGCAAACGACCATCTGGTGTTAATAATTCATCCTTGTAACGCATATCCAAACCGGACATAAAATCCAGATTTCCGCGGATAAATTCCAGAAATTCCGTTTGTTTATCAATAATGAAACTAATATTAATCGCGTCTAAGTATGGCAAAGCATTTCCTTCTTCGTCTTTCTCAAAATATTCTTCATTTTTCCTAAGAACGAGTTTAACGCCTTCTTTCCAATAGCTTAATTTGAAAGGACCTGTTCCAATGGCAACAGAACGAAAATCTTTACCATAATGTTCTACTATCTTTTTTGGTACAACAGCACAATAATTCATACAAACTAAAGATAAAAAAGCAGGAAATGGATTTGCTAATTCTATGTTCAAAACGCTATCATTCTCTGCAATAACAGCTATACTATTGTCTGTATTGCGTTTTATTTGTCCCAACACCCAAGCTCCTGGAGATGCTGTCTTTTCACTTAACAAGCGATTAAAACTATAAACAAAATCATCGGCTGTAACTCTTCTTTCTTCCTTATTATTAAATAAAGGATGCGGATGAAAAAACACATCATCCCGTATAATAAACTGGTATTCTAATCCGTCCGGAGATATTGTGTAGGACTTTGCAATACAGGGTTTTATCTCCAAATTTTCATCCAGCTGTAATAAAGAATTATAAATCTGCGTACAAGCCCAAATATTGGATTGGTTTTTGGCAAAAGCAGGATCCAGCGAACTAATATTGGAAGATTCATTATAACGAAAGATGCTGTGTGTCGCATCATAATTGTTTTTTTGCTTACACGAAAATGTAAACAACAAACTGATTATCAGAAAAAAACATGATATTACTTGCTTCATAATGTAAAATTAATATAAATTTCTTCCTTTCAGATTAGAATAATAGCATTTTTTTTCAGAAATTTGTCTCAGCATTAGTATTTAACTCAATTTGAAGATTTTTACTACATATTTTACAGCTATTGTAATCTTAATTATTCCAATGGCTGAACTCTCGGCTCAACAAATAACGCTTAATAAAGCTATTGTTGAAGGCGATTTTGCTGCTGTTAGTTCCATGTTATATAACGGACATCCTGTAAACACTGTTGATCAATTTGGTAATTACCCTATTTGTGTCGCTGTTTATTATGAGAATGCTGAAATTTTGGAAGAATTAATTCGTTATGGCGCCAATATTAATCAACGCGATAAAATGAATAATACACCTATTATTATTGCAGCTGCGAAAAACTATTATAAACACGTAGAAATCCTTTTGCAAAATGGAGCAAATCCCAATGATGTTGGTGCAAATGGCTACACTGCTTTAATGTTTGCCTGCTCTGCCAAAGATGTGTGGGATTATCGGCTTATCGAATTGCTGATTATGAACGGAGCAGATATAAATATGCAAAATGATTTTAATCAAACAGCCCTAGATGTTGCGGCTAATGAAGAAATGAAACAAATTTTAATACAATACGGCGGAGTTTCTGCTACTGATTTGACTGATTAACAAAAATACTGAACGCATGAAACACTATTATAGTTTGATAATAAACAGCTTTATTACATTTCTTTTTATCCTTTTTAGCTCTTTCGTAAAAGAATATGCTCCTAATTGGGGCATTGGTAATTTACAACAAGAGGACAGTCTAACAACTGCAACTATTATTGTTGGCGGAGATGCAATGATGCATATGCCACAAATAAATGCTGGATATATTGATAGCAGTAAAAGCTATGATTACTCATCCTGGTTTACTGAAATTAGTCCTATTTTGAAAGAAGGAAATTTGAATATTATCAATTTGGAAACTACACTTGCGGGTCATCCTTACAAAGGCTATCCACAATTTTGTGCGCCAGATATTTATGCTAAAAATCTTTATGATGCCGGTTTTAATTTTTTCGTATTGGCAAATAATCATACTGTTGACAGAGGCGGAAAAGGAATGGAAAGAACGATTAATACATTGACAGATTTCGGCATTCCTAATACAGGAAGTTTTAAAAGTCAGGCAGAACGAGATAGTATTTATCCTGTCTTACTTCGTGTTAATGGAATTCGTATTAGCTTATTAAATTGTACTTACGGAACAAATGGTTTGATACCACCAACACCTTATTTAGTAAATATGATTGATACAGTGGAGCTGAAAAAAGATATCCAAAAAGCAAAAATGGATCGTCCAGATATATTAATGATTGCTATTCATTGGGGTGATGAGTACAAACGCGAACCTGGAGCTTATCAAAAAAGTGTTGCCAATTTCCTTATCCGCAATGGCGTTGATATTATTATCGGATCGCACCCACATGTTATTCAACCCATTGAAATTGTAGAAAGAAATGACAAACAACATTTGATTATCTGGTCCTTGGGAAATTTCGTATCCAATCAACGAAGACATTATACTGACGGCGGTATGATGGTGAAATTTGACTTGGTAAAGCACAAAAGAAAGATGCAAACCAAATTTCAAAAGATTGAATATATTCCGATGTGGGTTTACAAAACTCCTGCTCCTATTGAATACAGAATACTACCCATTTACCTTTATGAAAAAGAAGCAGAAAAGATGTCAGCTCAAGATAAAACGCTTTTTCTTCGCTTTATTGAAGACAGCCGCAGCCATTTAGAAAGAGATGAACGTATTACGGAGTATTTTCCAAATTATCAATAAAACTATCTTTTCAACTCTATCTTTTCAATACTTCCATTTTCTTTGTAAAAAAGAATGGATGCATTGCTGCGTGGAAGATTACAAATAACGCCATATTGACTAATATATACTTCCCGTTCCGCTAAATCACTGCCTTCCTTTTTAATAAAGACTTTGCATTTGGCTGGCATTCTGTAATAAAAGCCTTTCTTTTTAGGCTGTTTCTTGATGTCAATATCAGCTTGGATTGCTTTGAAAATTTCTTGATTTTGCAATTCCAAATAAATAATATCTCCAATTCCTGATTGTAAAGCCCTCAGTCCCATATTATCAGAAAAGCGGAATAATGGAAAGATAAAACTGCTGTCTTTTTGCTGTGGAATAATCTCGTATTTGTAATGTAATTCTTTACGCACTTCTTTGCCGGTAAATAAAGTTAGGTATTCTTTTTCTAATTGATCTAATTCATTGTACATGAATGCCATCGTTTCTTTGCTGTAATTCACTTCCTGATAACCAGTAATTAACTGGTATTTTCCTTCTCGCAAACGCATAATATAATCTGCTGCATCTTTGGCTCTTTGTTCCAAGGTCTTCATCATCTCCGTTTGCTTATATGTTCTTTTTTCCACCATCATGGTGTCCATATTAACCATTTCAATTATCGTATCTACTTTTACAAATACGTTATCATTTGCAAAATACTTAAAGGTGTTATTAATGTCATCGGTACTATAATAGTTCAAGAGATCTGTTTCTTCCATATTAACAGCGTAATTCACATCTTTATTGATAGAATAAAGGATAAAATCATCAGAAAACTGAAGGCTGAATTGTTCTTTTTTCTTGACGTTCTTTGGTAAAACAATAAAATAGCTTTCAGAAGGATCTGCAATATTTTGCGCATTGATTTTAATATCAGCTATTTGATACGAGGTGGAACTACCTTTAATAACAGTCGTTAATCCTAAAAACTTTTTAGCATACGCACTATATGGACCGCGCAATTGATCGGTTTTATGCACTATGACATCAATAGTGATTTTTGTTTGAGGTAGCATATAATAAATACCTTCTTCTTTCGGAGCTTTTTCCCTCTCTCCTACTTTTACAACATGATAATCTGAAGATTTGCATGAAGTATGAAGAATAATGGCAATTAAAAAACTATAGCTTATCAGTTTTAAAAAGGCTGTTGTATAAAAAAGTCTTTTCATTGGTCTATTTTTTTGTCAAAATTAATCTTTTCTTTTATAACTTAGAATATATATTCCCAAAAAACAAAGTAAAGCATTTAATAGCAGAAGTTCAAAGCCAAATTTATAGCCATATAATAAGCGTTCAGAATTATAACTAATTATAAATGATATAATTGGAGAAATAATTGCAACAATGGGAATCCATTTATCTTTTACTTCTCTCTTTGAGAATAATCCAAATGAAAATAGTCCTAAGAGCGGACCATAAGTATATCCTGCGAAAGTGAATAATTTATTAATTACTGCATCATCATTAATAATACGGAATAAAACAATAACAGCTAACAATACTAAGGCTGTACAAATATGTACAAAGTATCTAATTTTTGTTTTTTTCTTTTCTGCTATATTTCTTTTATCAAGTTTAAGAATATCTATGGAAAATGAAGTTGTTAATGATGTTAATGCACTGTCTGCACTGGAATATGCAGCAGCTATCAGCCCTATGAAAAAGATAATTCCACTTACAGGTCCAAGGTATTGAATCGCAATAACGGGAAAAAGATCATCGGTTTTTTCAGCATTAATATCAATTCCATGTTGTTGCGCATAAAGAATTAATGCACCGCCAAGAAACATAAAAATAACATTGATTGGAACAAGAACAAAACCTAAGCTAATTACGTTTTTCTGCGCGTCTTTCAAATTCCGACAACTTAGATTTTTCTGCATCATGTCTTGGTCTAATCCTGTCATAGCAATTGTTATAAACATTCCGCTAATAATTTGCTTAAGAAAAAAACGACTATCCTGCCAATCAAAAATCAAAGAGCGACTAATGTTTTGTACTTGCATTTGCTGATACATATCTTTCAAACCTAGTCCAACGCTGTCAGAAATCAAATAAATACTTAGAACAACTGCGGCTAACATAAAAGTCGTTTGCAATGTATCTGTCCAAACAATGGTTTTTATTCCACCTTTAAAAGTATATAAAAGAATTAGCAGTATAAAAATGGAAACACTAACTGCAAACGGGATATTCCAATAATCAAAGACAAATATTTGCAAGACATTAACAACCAAATACATTCTAAAAGATGCTCCGATAATTCGGGATAGCAAGAAAAAAGATGCTCCGGTCAGATAGGAATTTTTTCCAAAACGATTATCTAAATAAGTGTAGATAGAAGTTAATCGTAAAGAATAATATATTGGTAATAGAATTTTTGCTATCACAATGTACCCAATCACATAACCCAAAACAATCATTAGATAGGAAAATTCATTATTATATACATCCCCAGGAATTGAAATAAAGGTAACTCCCGACAAAGAAGCTCCAATCATTCCATAAGCTACAACATACCAAGGAGAAACACGATTTCCAATAAAAAAAGATTCGTTATTTGACTTTCGGGAAGATATACTGCTAACAAGAAATAGCAAAGCCGTATAAACAAGAAAACATATTAATATTAGTTGTGCCGTCAAAATTTATCTTTTTTTATAAAACATTTTTATTTGCACGCTGTTTTTTTTGTATATTTGAAGTGCAAAATAATTAAGGCAAAAGTAAAAAAAATGAATTAATCCTTTATGATTAAATGAATCAATTACCTTCAAAAACATTAGAAAAAGCCGTTGATGAATTGGCAAAATTGCCAGGGATAGGAAGAAACACTGCCTTACGACTAGCATTACATATTATCAAGCAAGACGAAGATTATATTCATTCTCTCTCCACTTCCATACAAGATTTGCAAGATAAAATTATGCATTGTAATATTTGTAAATGCGTTTCCGATACTGAAATTTGCAGTATTTGTGCCGATAACAATCGAGATAATAGTATTATTTGTGTAGTAGAAAATATAAAAGATGTTTTGTCAATCGAAAAAACGGAAACATACAAGGGCAAATACCATATTTTAGGTGGAGTAATTTCCCCTATTGACGGTATTGGACCGCAGGATATCAATATTGAATCATTGATGCAACGATTAGGAAACCAGACAGTAAAAGAGCTTATCATGGCTTTACCGACCACTATCGAAGGCGATACAACTCTTTTATATCTGTATAAAAAAACGCATCATTTAGTGCCTGTCATCTCCACCTTGGCTAGAGGTGTAGGAATCGGCGATGATTTAGAATATATTGATAGTAACACACTTAAACGCTCAATTACACACAGACAAAAATATGAAGCTGAAATTTAACCTTAAAATGTAATAGCCAATGTCAACATCTAATCTAACACTAGGTATTATTAAGCCAGGCGCCGTAAAACGTGCTATTTTTGATGAAATTATGCAAATGATTAGCGATAATGGATTTAAGATTATTAAAAAGAAAATCCTTCATTTATCCATTAGAGAAGCTGAAAAGTTTTATGCTGTTCATAAAGACAGACCTTTCTTTAGTTCCTTGGTGGAATTTATGAGCTCAGGTCCTATTATTGCTATGATGCTTGAAAAGGATAATGCCGTAGCTGATTTTAGAAAGCTTATCGGCAGCACTAATCCTGAAGAAGCAGAAGAAGGAACAATACGTAAAGTGTTCGCTAAATCTCTTCAACATAATGCCATTCATGGCTCAGATTCAGATGAAAATGCAGCCAAAGAGCTGGATTTCTTTTTTGGCGAAGATTAGTTTATAAACTGTTTTCATACACTTCAAAACTATTGTCAGCATAAAGAATTACGATCTTCTTTATCTGCTTTGAAGTCTTCGATTCAAGTCTTTGCACTTGTTTCACTCTTTCTTTTTCCATTCCTTTAGCTGAGGAATCTTCTAGATTTTTATTTTCCTCTTTATTATCTTTTATTGCATCTTCTCTAACATCATTAATAGTAGGCTGATTTGATGCAGCTTTCTGTTCTTCTTCCTTTTCATCCTCCTGTAATATTTCAGCTTTTTTTGATTCATCTTCTTGCTGCTCTTGAATTGAAGTAAAAAGGTCATTTTCAGGAAATTGTTTGGCTTTTTCCACTTCCTTAAGGCTTTCAGATTGCGATATTTCTTTGTGCATTGTTCCTTGTCCAGAAATAAGCCATTCATAACTTATTTCAGGATAGCGTTCCAGTATCTTTTGAACAAATTCTAAACTAGGTTTATTCCTTCCTGATAAAATATGTGAAATGCTGGAAGCTTGTACACCAATTTCATCTGCAAATTTTGATGCAGTTAAATTGCGTGATTCAATAATTAAACGAATTCGATTATTCATCTTTTTTTGTTTACAAAGTTAATACTTTTTTACAAAAGGCAAAAACAAAACACATTACAATTGTCATTTGTTAATATTTACTTTTGTAATTTCACTTTAAACGGATTTTAGTTAAACTATTGCTTTAAATCAAACTGTATTATACTAGATAAACAGTACTTTTCAGTAGTAAATATAGTATGTAACGATATAGAGCTAAAACACCTCCAATATTTAATCAATCACTTGATATAATTAATAATAAAACCTGATTATGAACGTTTTATGATGATATATTTGCTTGATACACCTAAATATATGGGTTTACAAGTAGTATTTAGTTGTATTTACATTAATAAACTCTCATGGGCAAATGTTACAGTTGTGTATCTCCTTATTTATACGTCTCATAGCTGTTTGGTATTACAAGTGTAACTATATTGGTATTTACATCTGTAATTCTGTAAATGTCATTTTTATGTACGGATATCATCTTTTATTATAGAGCCAAAATTTTTGATTTAAGGGATTTTTAGCCTGAATAATATAAAATGTATGGCTAAGTTTAAATAGTGTCGCACACCTCTCCTATTTAATTCGTTTTTTTGATAGCTTGATTTAAATTTTCATAAAAAAAACAGTATATTTGCCTAAAATCTATCATAACGATTTCATTAAAATTACAACAAAGCAATGAAACACTAAAGACAGTATTAATGAAAAAAATTTCAATTGTACTTGCGGTTAATAATGAGGAAGCAAATCTTATCCAATTATATACAGAATTATCTGCTGTTGTTAACTCATTAGCTTATGATGTAGAAATTCTATTTGTTGATGATGGCAGTACTGATAATAGTGTTTCTATTATTCGGGATTTAATGAAAAATGATGATAGAGTAAAGCTTATCAAACTGACTAGAAATTTCGGGCATCAATTAGCCTTGAGTGCAGGAATGGAACATGCAACTGCTGATGCAATTATCAGTTTAGATGCTGATTTACAAGATCCACCTTCTCTCATTCCTCAATTAATTAAAGAATGGGAAAAAGGCTTTAAAGTTGTTTACGCTCAGCGAGATAATTATCGAAAAGATAATTATCTAAAACGAATTATGACCAGAATCTATTATAAACTCATACATCGAATTCAAGGCGTTAAAATACCTCAAAATGTTGGTGATTTTAGATTGATTGACAATGCTGTTCGTTTGGAATTACTGAAACTTAAAGAAAGATCGCGCTACATTAGAGGCATGATTGCCTGGCTGGGATATCAAGCAGCATTTGTTTCTTACAAAAGAAAAGATAGAGAAGAAGGAAAATCAAGTTACGGTATTCGCAAATTGTTTTCGCTTGGAATGGATGGTCTTATTAGTTTTTCTATGATACCTCTTCGTTTTGGTCTTTATCTTGGATTTATTAGTATTCTTTTGGGTTTAGGATTCTTTTCCTATATGATTTTAGATATTATTATAAATGATGTGTATTATCATTTATACAAATTTTTGGTAAACATTATCTTTATTTTTATGGGATTTATGTTTATTTTAATTTGGATTCTAGGAGAATACATTGGTAGAACATATAAGGAAACCAAAAACAGATCTTTATATGTTGTTGAATCGACAGAAAACTTCACTGAAAAATGAAATTGCTATTTCTAAATTATGAGTACCCACCCTTAGGAGGAGGAGCTGGTGTTTGCACTAAATATCAAGCAGAAGGATTGGCTGACTTAGGACATCAGGTAGATGTTCTTACTACTTGGTTTCATAGTGAAAAAGAAGTAGCTGTAGAAGAAAATCTTCGTATCTTCAGAATTAAATCTAAACGAAGATTTATCCATAAATCCAATCCTCTTGAAATGCTTTCCTGGGTTAAGCATGCTAAAGACTTTTATGCCGAAAAACTGCAAAAAGAAAATTATGATTTTTGTCTAGCAAATTTTAGTATTCCCGGAGGTTTAGTCTCAAAATGGATTAAAGAAAAATTCGGTCTTCCCTATCTCATTTTATCTCACGGACAAGATATTCCTTGGTTTATGCCAACGCAATTGTTTCTATATCACTTGATTAATTATAAGAAAATCCAAAAAATACTGCGAGAATCTGAACGGAATATACTACTTACAAAAATGATGAAAGATAGAGCAGATAAAATGCTTACAACTGAAGAAAGTAGTAAAAACATTATTATTCCCAATGCCGCAGATGTTGATTTCTTTTCACCAAAAATAAGTCCTGCAATAGACTTCTCTATATTATTTAGCTCTCGTTTGGTAAAACAAAAAGATCCATTCACTTTTTTAAAAGCATTAAATGTTTTACACGAAAGAGATATTCTTTTTAATGCAAATATTATTGGAGATGGTCCTTTGACTGATACAATGAAAAAATATGTCAGGAAACAAGGTTTTCAAAACAAAGTAAACTTTCATGGCTGGATTTCAAAAAAGGAATTGCTGCAATTTTATCACAAATCCGCATTGATGATAATTACATCCAAAGAAGAAGCCATGTCATTAGCACTTTTAGAAGCATTAAATTGTGGTTTATATACTATAACAACGCCTGTTAGTGGAAGTAAAGAAATGATAGAAGCTAAAATTAACGGTGATTTTATCAACTTTAAGGATTATTTATCTTTAGCAGAGAAAATAATCTATTTCAAAAGAATGTATTTTGATAATCAGTATCTTGTTCCAGAAAAAAGGGTGAACAAAATAAAACTCAACTTCAACTGGAATAAAATTGTACTGCAATACCATACACTTTTAACCGAACTTAAAAATGCCTAACTGCCTCCACATCATTGATCATATAGAAGCCGGTGGTGCACAAAAAATCATTACTGCTTTTCTGAAAAATGATGCTGTTTTTGTGCTCCGAAGCGGCAAATATAATAGTATTGAGGCAACAGAGCATTTAGTGCTTTATCCATCCAAAAGAAAATATTCCTTTCGTCCACTGAAAAGAATAATCCACTTTATACAAGAAAACAAGATTGATACAATTATAGCACATTTGCCACGTTCACAGGCTTTTGCTTCAATAATAAAACGCAAACTTCCTGCTCTTAACTACATTCATTACGAGCATGGTGATGTTTTTGAAAACAAAGTCTTAAGTAAAATTATTATTCGCAAATCAATAAAAGCTGCTGATGCTATTATAGCCGTCTCCGTCGAAACAAAAAATAGAATTATTAAAAAAAACAATGCAATTGCAAATAAAATCCATGTATTAACAAATTTTGTTGATGATGTTTTCTTTGGAAATACTAAAACAGCCAAAACTGACAATACAATTCATTTTGGTTTTTCTGCTAGAATTATTGAACGTAAAGGATGGAAAACACTATTGGAAGCTGTTTCCAAACTCCCTAAAAAAGATTTTTATTTGCACATAGCAGGTACAGGAAAAGATAGCAATCAAATGCTGTCGCGCATAAAAAACTTGGATTTAGAATCTAAGATTAAATACTATGGTTTTATCAACAATATGCCTGATTTCTATGCCAAACTTGATGTTTTAATAATTCCTTCTTACTGGGAACCCTTTGGTCTTATCGCTTTGGAAGCAATGGCAACAGAAACATTTATTATTGCATCTGATGTGGACGGGATGAATGAAATTTTGGAAGACGGAACAAACGCCTTACTCTTTAGCCCAAAAGATAGTGAAGACTTATTACGAAAAATACATTTTTTTATTGAGAATAAAGAGAAAATGCAAAAGATTATTAATCAAGCCTCTAATGATGTTAAAAACTATAGTAAACAATCATTTATCGAAAAATACCAGTATATCATTAATTCCATTCAGAATAATTAACATTCAACTGTTGGTTTCTTCATAGCTTTTTCAAGCAGGACAAGATTTTAAAGCTTACATTTGTTTTTAAAATACGATATCAATGACAAGAAATATTAAAAACTTTATTTTGCTCTGTTTTTTTGCAATGCCACTCCATATTATTAATGCACAGCAAATTTTTCATAAAGAGAATCCTGCTCAATATACTTTCACCTATCAACAAAGCAATAATATCAAACTATATTATACCAATAATATATTGCTTGATCTCTCCAGAAGCATACCAAAAAGACTGGAATATACTTCCTTTACCATGCATTATACGGAAGATTTAAAACTAATTAAAAAAGATACTAACACTTACATTATTCGCTATGAATTAAAAAACCTATATTGTGATGGGGATGTTTTTTATCGCAGTTTTAATATTTCTGATATTTTAGTTCCTGCCCTAAGCGATTTTAAACTTGATATTTACCGAAAGAATCAACAATCTCAGGGAGGAATGGCCAGGCGAAACTTAATACGCAGTGATTTTTATGAAAACATGGAATTACACTCTAATTTAGGATACTATAAAGTTTTAGAAATCACCTTTACTGATACTATCAATGATCTTTTTTATGAAATTGAAACAAAAGATATTCAGTTTTACCACAGTAAAAATGTATTAGAAGATTTCCAGCAAAGGCAGAACTTGGTTTCCATTTATTACGAATCCGATCCTTTAATGGAAGATATGATGTCAAAACTAATTTCTTTTGACTTTTCCAATATTGACAAGCTTCCTTATTATGATATAAAATTAAAAGAAATTGAGCAAACTTTAGCAGAACTGGATGCGTATGCTTTACCACTTAATCTTAGTCTAGCGCAAAACGACCCGATACAATTTCTGCCCAAATTCCAAGAAATTTCTTCAACATGCCACCGAAAGAGAACGGAGATAAATCAACTTCTGGCAAATCTCGATCAGATTTTTCATCAAAAAGGCATGGATTTTTTGATTATGGGGAAAATTGAAATAGCAGTAGAATATTTTAATAAAGCCATACAGGTTAATGCTTTTTTTGCACCTTCACACTATCAAATTGCTAAATTGGATTTCAATAATGGTGCTATTGATGCTGCTGCAGAAAGAGTTACATCTTCATTAGGAACAATGAATCCTGACCCTAACACCCATAATTTATTAATTGATTTAGCGAAAGCAATATATCAACAATATTTTGCTTACGGAACAAAAGCTATCGAAGAAAAGAAATTTTCCGAAGCCAATGAAACGCTGGAAAAAGCCAAAAGTTTTTGTACTTCAACTTCTGGTATTTTCTGTGAGGACAAACTTGAAAAAGCCATCGCCCAAGCTAAATACGGTATTTTTCAATCCTATTTAAGTGTAGTATATAAAGCCCTCGACAATAATAAACTTAAAATGGCAGAAAACTACACTGAAGAAGCCCGAAAATACCAACAAGAAAATGCTGCCTATATTATTAACCAAAGCGAAATTCAACAAGCTTTTAGAGATATTACAGAAAAATATGCTCAACATGCAGCAGCAATGAACAAAGAAAAAAAATTCGATCAAGCCTTGGAGCAAATTTCGGAAGCAGAAATAATATGTGCCAGAGAATTAGATAATATTCCTCCAAAGTCCCTTGAAGAGCAAAAAAGCATCGCCTTAAGTGGAAAATATACGCAAATGATTAACAAAACTCAAAACGCCTATGATAAAGAAAACTTCAAAGAAGCAGAAAATATCCTTAATCAGGCAATTGCATTTCGTGAGGCAAACCAAACATATATCAGCACTTCTATAAAAGAAAAAGAACTAATGCCTGCTATTCAATATGAATTCTATACTGATTTTATCAATCAGGGAGAAGAGAAATTTCATACCGAAAATTATCAGCAAGCCTTAGATTTATTTGTTCAAGCTGAAAGCTTAAGTAATAATTATGTTTTCAAAAAATACGATTCTCTCCCCTATTTTATAAAGCAAGCTGCAAAACCTATTGTTCTTGAAGATATTAAAAAAGGAGAAATGAAAGTGTGGGGAAATAATTTAGAAGAAGCCAGAGCTATTTACCAACAATGTGTTGATAAACAAGAACAGTATTTATTGACACAAAATTCAGAGGTAAACACCGCTTTAGAAAGATTAGCAGAGAAAATATTCTCTCAAGAATGCACCAATGCACAAACAGCTTTTGAAAAATCCTTAGAAAACGCTAGAATAAAAATCCAGGAATTAGACTTTATTCAGGCTGAATCCGACTTAAATAGTGCACGTAAAATCAGTATAGATAACACTTCTTGTAACATTAAAGATCAAGTGGTTACTGATATTCTTTTACGAATTCATCCTGCTATTCAATACCAAAAACTAATTATTGAAGTCGAAGAAGACATTAAACGAAACTCTTTTGCTTCGGCACATGAAAAACATCGTCAAGCAGGCGAATATTTTAAAAAGCAAAAAATCGAAAATCTAGGATTAGAACATAATGAATTTACAGAGATAGCCTTGAAATACAATAACAATAATTTGATTGCCTATTGCTGTGATTTCTCCATCAAAAACAAAAACTACAAAAAAGCCTTTGAACTTTTAAGCATTTTAGAAAAGCGTTCTTATCCGCGAAACTATAGCCGTGATTATCAAGAGAAAATTGGTACCCAAATGGCAATTATGGATTATGAAGAAAATCCGCAAGGTAATTTCAAACTAAATATTATGAAATATACCGCTGGAAATAAATGGTATAAATACTTTAGCAAAACCTACAAAAAAACCTGGAGAAAAATTAGAAAATAAGCATTATGATGAAAAAAGCCTTTTGTAATTTATCC
>CAZJZP010000007.1:20357-26643 GCA_964550505.1 uncultured Prolixibacteraceae bacterium
ACAGATAAAACCAATAACAAAAACATTCCTATTGGAATTGGAGCTCGCATTCCTATTGAAGAAAACAACCAATTTAGAGTTGAAAATATTCATTACCACTACTCTTTTCCTATTAAGAAATTCAGCTTTGATAATATTACAGAGATTGCTCTAAAATATGTAGAAGTCCCCTATCTTTGGGGAGGAAAATCCAATTTCGGAATTGACTGTTCTGGTTTTACACAAATAATTTTTCGTATTTGCGGTATGGAGATACCCAGAGATGCAGCTCAACAAGCCAATCATGGAGAAATTGTTAGTTTTGCTGAAGAAGTAATACCAGGTGATTTAGCTTTTTTTGATAACGAAGAAGAAGAAATTATTCACGTTGGAATCTTATTAAGCAAAGAAGAAATCATTCATGCATCAGGGAAAGTAAGAATTGATCGTTTTGATCATCACGGAATTTTTAATAAAGAAATGAATACATACAGCCATAAACTACGCCTCATTAAAAGAATAAAAAGCCATGGGTAATCGCTTTTTATCTCTAAAAATTCCTACTGATTTCACATCAGAAGAATTACGTGAAGCAATAAAAAAGTCTTTACGAATTCAGGATTTTCGTTGGCAAATTGAAAAACAAAGCCTTGATGCCAGAAAAAGACAAGATATTCACTGGCAATTACAACTTATCGTTCACTCTGATGAGATACAGGAAAATGAGTATAGTCCAACCCCTGTGCTAGAAATACCCTATGCAAAACGAAAAGAAAAAATCGCTATTATCGGATCTGGTCCTGCTGGTTTTTTCTCTGCCTACTGTCTTCAAAAGGCTGGTTTTTCTTGTACTATTTTTGAAAGAGGAAGTGAACTTAGCATCAGAGCAAAACAAATAACAGATTTTGAGCGAAAACAAGATTTTAATCCTGAAGGAAATTATGCTTTTGGGGAAGGTGGTGCCGGCAGTTTTTCTGATGGAAAACTCAGTAGCCGAAGTAAACACATTAAAGCGGAAAAGGCTTTTGTTATCGACACTTATATTCAAGCTGGCGCGCCGGAAGAAATTAGCTATCTCTCCAAACCACACCTTGGATCTGATAATCTGAAAATAATTATCAAAAACTTACGCAATCAATTCCTTAAGCTTGGTGGTGAAATCCTTTTTACCACCAAAATAGAAGATATCAGCAAGACAAAGACTAAAGAACTTTGCTTGCAAACACAAGATAAGGAATATCTCTTTGATTATTTGATTGTTGCTAGCGGACATTCTGCTTACGACACTTATAAAATGTTGATAAAAAAAGGCTTTGCTTTCCGACCTAAGGCTTTTGCTATTGGTTTTAGGGCTGAACATCTACAAAAAACGATTAATCTCGCACAATGGGGCAGCGAAAAATTAGCTGGCTTAAAAGCTGCGGATTATGCTTTGACCTATAAGGCAAAAAACGGTGGCGCAGTATATAGTTTTTGTATGTGTCCCGGCGGTCGAATTATTCCTGCCACTGCTTTTGCAAAATCAAATATTGTAAATGGAATGAGCAATTACAGTAGAAATGGTAAATATGCAAATGCAGCTATTGTTGCAGCTTTGGATTTAAGAAAACACTTGGGACAGGATTTAACAGCATTGGAAGCTTTAGATTGGTTGAAAAAAATAGAAGAAGAATTTTATGCGGATAGCTCGTCTTATGATACAGCAGGCTGCACAATTAAAGCCTTTGTTAAAAGAAAGACAGAAAAAGTCAACGCCAACTCCTTCCCTTTATCTCTTTACGAAAGCGATATTATGCATAAAATGCCCTTTGATATATCGACAAATATCAAAGAAGCGCTAATTGATTTCTCTAAAAAAATACGCAATTATGATAGCGGAAATTTAATTGGATTGGAAACGAAGACTTCCTCACCTATTCAAGCTATTAGAACAAAAGAACATCTTTTTGAAGGAGAAGATAATGTTTTTATTTGTGGTGAAGCTAGCGGATTTAGCGGAGGAATAATTAGTTCCGCTGCTGACGGAGTTAAAACAGCCATGCATTTGATTAATATGAAATAATACAAAACAAACAAATGAAAAGCGAAAAAGAACAAATCAAAGAAAGTGTAGTATTTTTGAGTGATAATCCAAATATGTATAAGTTTTTGGATTACTTTTTTTCGGAAAAAGAAAAAAACGAATTGCTTAAAAATTTGAAATTAATTGACAATAAAAAAGACTTTATAGAATATTATACCTATGCTATTTTTGAACGCTTGATTGAAAAAACAAGCTCTGATTTTATTGTGGAAGGTGTTGAAAATCTGGATAAAAATACAAATTACTTATTTATCAGTAATCATCGAAATATAGTTAGTGATCCGGCTTTGCTTAATTTCATTACAATCGTTAATAAACTACGCTACGTTATTATGGCTGTTGGTGACAATTTAATGCTTAGTGAGTTTACTAATCACTATTTTTATATGGCTGAATGTTTTCCAATAAAAAGAGGCGTAACAGCCAAAGAACTGCTTTATTCTTCCTTGAAAACTGCTGAATTTGTCCGTTCTACGATTACCGAAAAAAATAATTCAATTTGGATTTCAAACAGAGAAGGAAGAACCAAATACGGAAAAGATAAAACGCAAGCTAGCATATTTAAAATGCTGATGATGAGCAGCAAAACTAAAGATTTCAAAGAAAATCTCTCCGAGTTAAACATTGTTCCTTTGGCAATAACATACGAATACAATCCTTGTGATGCATTGTTTTTATATGAAAAAGAACAGAAAGGAAACAAGCACTTTTCACAAAAACGCTATGATGCATTAAGTATGTATGAAGGTCTTATCGGTAAAAAAGGCATGGTAAAATACCACTTTAATAAGCCTTTAAACACGAGAATGGATAGTTTTAATTCCTTAGATGATATTGTTGACTATTTTGATGATTTTTTACATAAGAACGTATTAGAATGTGAAGCTACTATCATAGCAAAAAAACTTACGCAGAATCAATTGGAAGCAAAAACGCAAAAAGAAAAAGATTTTTTACAATATGCTAAAAGACAGCTATCCCGATTTTATAAATTAAATCAGGAAAGTTTAGTTGCCTTTGTGAAATATTATGCTGATTTATAAAAGAATCCCGTTAAAAGAAACTTTTAACGGGAAGGGGGATATATAGAGTTCTGCAGTAGTAGCCAAAAATTGGCTTTGGTTTATGTTCACTACTAAAATACGCTATATAATAAGTGATGGCAAGAAAAATTAAGTTTTCGGCAAAAAGAATTCAGTTTAAGGTAAAAAGTAAATAACTAAGACGTAAATAAAAGGAAAAACAGATATTTTTTTTACTTTTGATTTTTATTTAGATAATATGAATCTACTTCAAATATATCCACTATTTATCCACATCAGTTTCCTTGATATTCTTGATATTATCTTGGTTGCTTATCTGATTTATACTTTATATAAGCTTATCAAAGGAAGCATTGCCATTAATATTTTTATCGGAATTGTTTCTATTTATCTTGTTTGGAAACTTGTTAGTGCTTTGCAAATGGAAATGCTGAGTGAAATACTGGGACAATTTATTGGGGTTGGTGTAATTGCTTTAATTATTGTTTTTCAACAAGAAATACGGAAATTTTTACTTTTATTGGGGACAAGAAATTTTTTCGGTAACAGAAAACGCTTTTTATTCTGGAAACTAAAGTCAAAAAAAGAATCTTTGGCTTATCTGAATCCTATTTTAAAAGCTTTCAAACAAATGTCAGAGAATAAAACCGGAGCCTTAGTTGTTTTTGAACAATTTAATAATCTGGATCCCTTTATTAATAGTGGAGAACTCATTCAAAGTAATATTAATGAAAAACTCATCCTTAATCTTTTCTTTAAAAACTCTCCTTTACACGATGGTGCTTTGATAATTAGAGAAAAGAAGATAGTGGCTGCAAAATGTATTTTGCCGATTTCAGGGAGTAAAGATTTTCCAAGCAATTTAGGGCTGCGTCATCGAGCAGCAGTTGGCATAACAGAGCAAACAGATGCTATTAGTATTATTGTTTCCGAGCAAAATGGAAATATTTCCTTTTGCGAAAACGGAATAATCCAGGAAAAATTAAGTACTATCAAACTTCGTAATTTGTTGGAGAAAACCCTTAAGTAAGGCTGTCAACTGCTAGCGAATCCGTCTGATTCATTTCAAAGCCTTTCATTATTTCTTCTGGAGATTTCCCTAATTGTTCTAAGGATATTTCTGCATCCAAAGAAAATTCAGATTCGGGATATAATTTGAGAAAAGCCTCATATTTTTGTTTTGCACTTTGAAAATCCCTTAAATGGTAGTCATAAATAAAGGCTTGCATAAACAAAGAAATTTCTGCATTTTCCGATTCAGGATAATCCTCTCTAAGCTGTTGATAAAATTCAACGGCTTGCTTAAATTTACCAATATTTAACGATAAATCAGCAGCTTTAAATAAGTAAACATCAGCTAAATAATCTTCAGGGAAATCCTTCACGAAATCCACATATAATTGAATTAATGCCTCTGCTTTTTCATGGTCGATAGCCGTTGTAACAGCTGCTTCAATTTCTTTTTCTTTTTCATTAATTGTATTTACTCTCTCTTCTTTGTCATTAGAAGAACAGCTTATTAAGGCAAAAAACACAATTAGGTACATTAGTTTTTTCATCTATATCTTTTTTTATGTTTAATAACAGCGTTATTTTTTTCCGGGTAAAATCACCTTATAATCAACTTCTGTTTTTCCCTTAGAAATATCTTGTAATTTTCTGCGGAGCATCATTTTCTTCATATTACTTAATCTATCAACAAAGAGAATTCCATCTAAATGGTCATATTCGTGCTGAATAACACGAGCAGCCCATCCTTCATAATACTCATCGTGAAAATCAAAATTTTCATCATAATATTGAATTCTGATTTTCTCCTGCCGAAAAACTTCCTCATTAATTTTAGGGACGCTTAAACAGCCTTCTTTTGTTGCCCACTCCTCTCCTGTTCTTTCAATAATTTGTGCGTTAATAAAAATCTGTTTTAACTCAGCTGTCTCGGGGAATTCATCTTTATAAATTCTGGCATCAACAACAAAAAGACGGATGGATTTATTTACTTGCGGTGCAGCTAAACCAACACCATTAGCACGATACATTGTTTCGTACATATCCGCAATCAATTCTTGCAAATCAGGATAATCTTTGTCAATATCTTTTGCAACTTTCTTTAAAGTGGAATGACCATATACGGTAATTGGTAATATCATGTACAATAAATTTTATGCAAAAATAATAAGCTTTTATGATTTTTTAAGAAAAAAAGAACATTTTTGTTTTTAGAATAAGGAAGTTTAGCCTTGCTCTCCAGTTTTTCTATTAACTTTCATTTGGGTTTGATGTTTTTTTAGCAGAATTGTGGGGAAAGAGACTCATGAATACTATTCTTTCTTTCGTTCTTTATATGATGTAGCTATAAAATTTCGTATTTTTTCATGATCTTCTTTAGCTAAAAACGAATTGGTATTTAATGGTTCATACATTTTTTTCTCATTACACCATCCATTTATAAAAAGAGTCATTGATGCAAAATATCTAGAAATATTAAGCATCTGTTCGTCTGTGAAATAAGCTCCTTTCATGAAATAAATTCCATCCTGCATAAAATATTCTCCTGTAAAATTTGCAGGTTTTATTAATCGTTCTATTTCATCAAATGAGAATGAAATTTCTAAATACATTACCTCTCCAATTTCTTTTGTTAATACAAAAATGTAATAACCGTCCTCTCCATATTCAAAATAGCTTTTATTTACTAAATCCAAATAAACAGAAGCAGAATCCATCTTTATTTCACACATATTTCTTTCATCAATCTTTACATATTCAACTTGAGAGCACAAAACACTTACAAATAAAAAGTGTGTTGATAATAATAGAAGTAATTTTTTCATTTTTATTGTAAAATTTTCATAATACGCTGTTAGTTAGTTAGTTAGTTACATACTAAAAAAAACCATTTTCATTGTCCAAGCTTATTATCTCTATGCATTAGCTTGCTTTTTATTAGCCAAAGATACTCTTTTTTTTTGTTTTTCTGAACAAAAATCAGCGTTTTTATCATGCTGAATGAAGGTAGCCTTTCTGTTTGAGTGGCAGCGTGAGTCCGAGAAAAAGCTTGTAGCTAAGTTTTTGGCTTCAGACTTAGTTATGATTCTCTATACCATAAAAATTATAGTGTTTTTCAAAAGCATGCTTTTAAGTTGCCCTTACAGGGCGAAAACAATTACATTCTTTTTAG
>CAZJZP010000008.1:0-26394 GCA_964550505.1 uncultured Prolixibacteraceae bacterium
TATTGAAAGTTGAGAAATAGTGGTCAACCATATTCAGGCATTGACAAATTCCAAACCACAACAGATAATTTTATAGTGTTTGGTATTTGGAGTTTGGAGCTTGGGATTTCTATGTTTTTCCCTCTAAGCGAAGTGAAGAGTTTTCTGCAAAAGCGTCTTCTATGGTAGGAAATGTTTCCCTTCATTCAGCATGAGAAAATTGCTAGTTTTTTTAATTTTATTTTAATCGTCGGGGAAGGAGATATTGGCTTAGAATAATAATTCCTAAACTAAAAACTATTGTTGCTCCTATTTGTCGTAAGCTTAGCATAAAGTAATTAAAAGAAAAAGCTTCCAGAAGGAAATAAGCACTATGGTGTATGGAAATCAGAATAAAACTATATAAGAAAAACCACTTAAAATGTAAATCTTTTATCCCTGGTTTTACTCCAGCTTCAAATTCTCGTTTAGAGGTTAAGGAATTTGCAATATAGGGACGAGCATAAGCTAATAAAACACAAGCTGCAGCATGAATTCCGGAGGTGTTTGTGAAAAGACCTACGGTAATTCCCAGTAAAAAAGCAGATAAAAGCTCCAGCCATCTTGGTGTTTCAAAAGGCAGCAAAAGAATAAATATAATATATATTTGTGGATTGATAAAGGATAAGATATTTAGTTTATCAAAAACCAAGCCTTGTAATAAGACAACTAATATAAAGAGAAGACTATATGATATAAGGTATCGCCTATTCATTCATTTCACTTTCTTTAGGTTTAACCATATCTAATTCCGCTTTGAATTTATCAATAGCAACATAAGCAAACTCAAGACATTGATAATCATAACATAATTTTAAGCGAATAGTATAAAAATCATTTCCTTGAGCAACTTCAAAATCTTCTACCGTACCAATATTTACACCCTCAGGGAAAACAAAAGAATAGCCACTACTTACAACGGTATCTCCTTTTTGAAGTTCAATATGTTTAGGAATATCCACTAAATGACAAATGTTTTGTTCTTTTGTATCCCAGATTACCGTTCCTACATAGTTGTTTTTTTTGAGTTTTCCGCTAACAAGCATTTTTTTACTTAAAATGCTGAGCACAACACTAAAGTTTTCACTTACCCTAACTACCTTTCCTAATACGGTATTATTCGTTCCCAGCACAGCAAAACCTTCCTCTATGCCATCTTTTTTCCCCTTGTCTATTGTTATGTAATTATTTCTTCTATTGTATGTTTTGCCTATAATTCTGGAAGAAACAAAAGAAAAGCGTTGTGCTGTTTCAGTAGAGTCTAGGAAAACGGTGTCATTAAAATAAATAAAATAAGCATTATTTTTTAAGGAAAGAAGTTCTGCGTTTTCTTTCATTAATTCTTTGTTTAGGCTGTTGAGTTTAAAATAATCAGTAGTATTGGTATATATTTTTAAAAAAGTACCGCTTGTTGCATTTGCAGAATGTAAAATTTTAGAATGGTGGTAGTAATGTTGACGATAAATCATGCTAAAAGCCAGTACTTCCAGTAGAAGAAAAAGAAAAAAGTATTTATATTTCCAAATAAGTTGTAAGAGGCCTTTCATTGCCTTTTTTTATTGAATTCGTTACAAAAGTAAAATAAAAAAAAAGAAAAATGGAATAATGTAAGCATTAATCCATTAAGAAAGTAAAACGATGGAAGTTCATTAAAGCAATTCCTGTTCCTCTGGCAACAGCAAGTAAGGGATCATCAGCTATATGAACATGTAGTTTTGTTTTTAATTCAATACGTTTATCCAGCCCTCTTAACATAGAACCTCCTCCGGCAAGATAAATTCCTGTGCGGAAAATATCTGCGGCAAGTTCTGGTGGGGTTTGTTCCAGTGCTTGAAGAATTGCTCCTTCGATTTTGATAATTGATTTATCCAAGGCTTTAGAAATTTCAACGTGATCCACTAGGATTTCTTTTGGTATTCCGGTTAACAAATCTCTTCCGTGAACAGCATAGGGTTCGGGGGGATTTTCAATTTCCTCCATGGCGGCACCAACTTCAATTTTAACTCGTTCTGCAGACCGCTCTCCGATAAGAATATTGTGTTGTTTACGCATGTATTCTTCAATATCGTGGGTAAAATCGTCGCCAGCAATTCGAATGGATTTATTGCTAACAATTCCACCAAGTGCAATAACGGCAATTTCGCTTGTACCACCACCGATATCAATTACCATATTTCCGTTAGGTTCTAAGACATCTATCCCAATTCCAATCGCAGCAGCCATTGGTTCATGGATAAGTTTTACCTCTTTAGCACCTGCTTGTTCGGCAGAATCTCTAACGGCTCTTTCTTCCACTTCTGTAATTCCCGAAGGGATACAAATAACCATTTTTAATGATGGAGGGAAAAGGCTCTTCTTGGGATTAATCATCTTAATCATTTCCCGTATCATGTGTTCGGCTGATTGAAAATCGGCGATTACGCCATCTTGCAGCGGACGAATTGTTTTGATGTTTTCATGGGTTTTTCCATGCATCATCAAGGCTTTTTTACCGACAGCAATTACCTTGTTGGTTTCTCTGTCTATAGCCACAATGGAAGGTTCGTCAACCACAACTTTATCGTTGTGAATGATAATCGTATTTGCTGTGCCTAAATCGATTGCAATTTCTTTTTGAAACATTGAAAAAAGTCCCATGATGCTGTATTTATTTAGTGTTTAAAATGACGTATTCCTGTAAAAACCATGCTAAGCTTATGCTTATTGCAATAATCGATGCTATCCTGATCGCGTTTTGAACCCCCGGGTTGAATCACGGCAGTAATGCCTTCTTTTGCAGCGAGTTCTACACTATCAGCAAAAGGGAAAAAAGCATCAGATGCCATCACCGCTCCGTTGAGTTCGAAATCAAAGGATTTTGCTTTTGTAATAGCTTGCTTTAAAGCATCAATTCGTGATGTTTGTCCCATTCCACTACCAAGTAATTGTTTGTTTTTTGCCAACACAATAGCATTAGATTTGCTGTGTTTTACAATAATATTGGCAAAAATTAAATCTTCCACTTCTTTCGTTTCAGGACGCTTTTCTGTAGAATAACTGAAATCAGCTTCACCTACAATTTTCTTATCAAAATCCTGAACTAAAGCCCCATTAAGTGCATTTTTAAATTGTGCATTTGTTCGTTTATGTGCTTTGCGTAATAAAATTATTCTGTTTTTCTTTGTTTTAAGTAATTCTAGCGCTTTACTATCATATTCTGGCGCAATGAGCACTTCGAAAAACAAGGTGTTAATTTCTTCTGCCGTAGCATAATCCAGTTTTCTATTGCAAACCAAAACACCGCCAAATGCAGAAACAGGGTCTCCTGCCAAGGCATCTTTCCACGCGTCAAGAAGGTTTTCTCTGCTTGCCAATCCACAAGGATTAGTGTGTTTTAAAATGGCAAAACTGCAATCTTCAAAATCATCAATTAAATTAATGGCAGCATCAATATCTTGAATATTGTTGTAAGAAATTTCTTTTCCGTTTAATTGTTCAAAAACCAAAGAAAAATCTCCATAAAAACGAGCTTGTTGATGCGGGTTTTCACCATAACGTAAAACGCGTGAAGGAGCGTATGCATTTTTGAAAACATCAATTTTATTTAAAGGGTCGAAGTGGTTGAAAATCAACGTGTCATAATGTGATGAGACATGAAAAGCATAAGCGGCAAAATGTTTTCTATCTTCAAGGCTTGTGCTACAATTGTTTTGTTCTAATAGATTATGTATTTCTTTATATTGCGAAGCATGAGAAACAACAACAACGTCTTTATAGTTTTTAGCAGCAGCACGAATCAATGAAATGCCACCAATGTCAATTTTTTCGATTATTTTTTCTTCCTCATCGGTTTCAGCAAGTGTTTCTTCAAAGGGATATAAATCAACTACCACTAAATCAATGCTTGGAATGTCATATTTTTGAATTTCTGCAAGATCTTCTTTTTTATCTCTTCTGTATAGAATACCTCCAAAAACAGCAGGATGAAGCGTTTTTACTCTTCCACCAAGTATGGAAGGATAACCGCTGCATTCTTCCACAGCAGTAGCTGAAACACCCAGACTTTCAATGTATTTTTGTGTTCCTCCTGTAGAAAAAAGCTTTACACCATTATTATCAAGTAGCCGGATTAATTCTTCCAGATTATCTTTTTTATAAACAGAAATTAATGCGTTTTTAATCTTTTTCATTTCTTATCTACTCTTATCCAAAATTAAGCTGCAAAGTTAATAAATTTAGTGTTTCCAAGATTATCTTTTAATTTATTATTGTATTAAAATTAAATTACATTACTTTAGTAGTTAGTTTTAACGTAAATTGTGCAACTTTGTTTCTTATTTCAAATGAAAACAAAAAAACAGATAAAACAAAAGATTAATCTTGTTACAGAGAGTTTTGCAACATCCTTACAATCAATAAAGGTTAATAAGATGCGAACAATTCTATCTCTCTTGGGGATTAGTATTGGTATATTTACTGTTATTACGGTTTTCACCGTTATTAATTCTTTGGAAAGAAAGATAGCAGAAAGTGTAGAAAGCTTAGGCTCGGAAGTGGTTTTTGTACAAAAATGGCCATGGAGTTTCGGCCCTGATTATCCTTGGTGGAAGTATATGAATAGACCCACGCCAAGTTTGAAAGAAGCAAAAACCTTAAAGAAACAACTACAACAAGCAGAGTTTGTTGTGTTTACGGTTTCAACATCAAAAACTATCGAGCACCAAAGTAAAAGCATGGATAATGTCAGTGTTAATGGAGTTGATGAAGGCTATGAAAAACTGATGGATGTAGAAATAGAAAAAGGACGCTTTTTTAATCAAAATGAAATGATTAACGGAGGTCAACAAGTTGTTGTTGCACACGATGTGGAAACAAATCTTTTTGAAGGCAATGCGCTAGGGAAAGAAATGAAATTAATGGGCAGAAAATATCAGGTAATTGGTGTTTTACAGAAACAAGGAGAAATTAGCTTTGGCATGCTAAACGATAGAAGCATAATCCTGTCTGTCAATAATCTTAAAAACATTATAGATATTAACTCAGAAAACAATAATCCCAGTATTCTTGTTAAAGCAAAACCAGAAATTTCAATCTTTGAACTCAAGGATGAACTTACGGCAAAAATGCGTGCAATTAGACGATTAAGACCAACGGTAGAAGATGACTTTGCAATTAACGAAAGTAGTCTTTTGTCGAACAGACTTGATGGATTATTTGCTACCATAGGTATGGCAGCTTGGATAATTGGCGGATTTTCCCTTCTTGTTGGCGGTTTTGGAATTGCAAATATTATGTTTGTTTCTGTTAAAGAAAGAACAAGCATTATTGGCATTCAAAAGGCATTAGGTGCAAGAAATTATTTTATATTATTAGAATTTCTTTTTGAAGCAGTTTTTTTGAGCATATTGGGCGGAATTATTGGACTTTTGTTGGTCTTTATTATTACAAGTTTCGCCTCTTTAGCTTTAGATATGCCATTATGGCTTCAAACATCAAACATTATCATGGCAATAAGCGTTTCTTTGTTTATAGGGTTGATTTCCGGAATTATACCCGCTTATGTTGCATCACGACTTGATCCGGTAGAAGCAATTAGAAAATAAAAAATACAATGAATAAAAAAAGCATCTTAATTATTTTAGACGGATGGGGAGAAGGAGATTCCTCCGAAGCGAATTTAATACATCAAGCACAAACACCTTTTTATGACACATTAAAAAAAGAACAGCCTTTTAGTCTTCTTCAAGCATCAGGAGAAGCGGTTGGTTTACCACAAGGTCAAATGGGAAACTCCGAAGTAGGCCATTTGAATATTGGTGCTGGAAGAGTGGTATATCAAGACATCATGAAAATAAACAAAGCTATTGAAGATAAAAGCATAGAAAAAAATCCCACTATTCTAGAAGCTTTTCAATACGCAAAAAAGCAAAATAAAAAACTGCATTTTCTTGGTCTTGTTTCTGATGGAGGAGTACACTCTTCTATGGAACATTTGAAAAAAATCATTGAAATGGCTAATAATGCAGAATTGGAAAATAGCTTTTTGCATGTATTAACAGATGGTAGAGACACCGATCCTTATAGTGGAATCGAATATGTTCAAGAAATGCAAGCTTTTATGCAAAACACAAACACAAAAATTGCCAGTGTTTGCGGTCGATATTACACTATGGACAGAGACAAAAGATGGGAAAGAATTAAACAGGGCTATGATTTGCTTACAAAGGGAAAAGGAGAGAAGTTTTCTTCTGCTAAAGAAGCGATAGAAACATCATATTCCAATAAAACCACAGATGAATTTATTAAACCATCTGTGATAACAAATAAAGAAGGAAATCCAATTGCCAAAGTTGAAGAAGGAGATGTCGTTTTTTGTTTTAATTTTAGAACAGATCGATTAAGAGAAATAACAACGGTTTTTACACAAAAAGACATGCCAGAATTTGATATGCATACTGTGCCACTGCATTATTTAACAATGACAACTTATGACGAAAGCTTTAAAAATGTACGCATTGTTTTTGAAAATCAAGTGTTGGAGGATACTTTAGGAGAAGTTTTAGCAAAAAACAAAAAAACACAATTAAGAATTGCTGAAACAGAAAAATATCCGCATGTAAGTTTTTTCTTTAGTGGAGGAAGAGAAGAAGTTTTTTCTGGAGAAGATAGGTTTTTAATTCCTTCTCCAAAAGTGGCAACCTATGATTTAAAACCTGCCATGAGTGCTGTAGAAGTAAAAGAAGCAGTAGTGGAAAAATTAAATGAAAAGCATTACGATTTCATTTGCTTAAACTTTGCTAATGCCGATATGGTAGGACACACAGGAATCCCAAAAGCAATTATTGAAGCCCTAGAAACGGTGGATAAATGTTTGAAAGAAGTCGTAACCACCGCAAGAAAAAACGATTATTCTGTTGTAATAATTGCCGACCATGGCAATGCTGATTATGCAATCAACAAAGACGGTAGTCCTAATACAGCACATTCTTTAAATCCAGTTCCTTGTATTATTATTGATAAAAATGTTGGTAAACTTAATAATGGAAGCTTATGCGATGTTGCTCCAAGCTTACTGAAAATCATGCAATTACCAAAGCCCGAACGAATGACAGGCAAAGCGCTGTTTTAAAGATAATAAAAAATAGTAAATAATTAGAATTATTCTAAAGAAATTACTACCTTTACCATTCATTGACAAAGTGTAGGTTTGTAATTACAGGTTTGATTGTCAATGATTTTACTTCCTGAAAAAAAGAAAAAAACATATATTAATGCAAAAAAAATGGGTATTAATTAAAAATGTTGAAGATGCGAAAATTGAAAAACTAATACAAGAATTTGGAAATAATAAAAGCGGTAAGCAATACATTGATAAAAACATTGCTACCCTATTATTACAAAGAGGCATTTCAACATTTGAGGAAGCTCGAACTTTTTTCCGTCCAGAGCTTAAAAACTTGCATAATCCTTTCTTAATGAAGGATATGCAAAAGGCGGTTGCTCGAATCAACGAAGCAATAGAAAAGAAAGAAAAAATAATGGTCTATGGCGATTATGACGTTGATGGCACCACCGCTGTCGCACTTGTCTTTTCATTTTTAAAACGATTTCATAACGACATTGAATACTATGTTCCTGATCGAGACACCGAAGGATATGGCATTTCATATCAAAGCATAGATTATTCTGCTGAAAACAACGTTAATCTTGTAATTGCACTTGACTGTGGTATTAAGGCAGTGGAAAAAATCATATATGCAAAAGAAAAAAACATTGATTTTATCATTTGCGACCACCATCGACCTGGGGATGAAATACCGCATGCTATTGCTGTTCTTGACCCTAAAAGAAAAGATTGTGATTATCCATACAAAGAGTTGTCAGGTTGCGGACTGGGTTTTAAATTAATTCAGGCAATTGCAATGGAAAAGAAGATTTCATTTAAGGAAATAACTCCTTATCTTGATTTGGTTTGCCTCAGTATTGCCTCAGACATTGTTCCAATAACAGGAGAAAACAGAATTTTAGCTTATCATGGACTTCGTTTAATAAATACCAATCCAGCACCAGCCTTTGAAATATTATTAAAATATTCTAATGTTGAAAGAAAAGAAAAAGCTGAAGAAAAGGAAAACCAATTAACCAAAGAAATTACGATAAGCGATTTAGTATTTCTTGTTGGTCCTAGGGTAAATGCTGCTGGAAGAATTCAACAAGCAACCAATTCGGTAAAACTCCTTTTGAGCAAGAACCTTAAGGAAGCAAAAGGAATAGGTGAACAAATCAATCGCTTTAATGATACCAGAAGAGAGTTTGATAAGCAAGCAACGAAAGAGGCTTTGGAACAAATAGAACAAGACAAAGATTATGAGAAGAAAAGGGCAACAGTTGTTTTCAATAAAGATTGGCATAAGGGTGTTTTAGGAATTGTTGCATCTCGGCTTACAGACCATTATTATCGACCAACTATTGTTTTTACGGAAGCAGGAGAAATGATTACAGGCTCCGCTCGTTCGGTGAAAAACTTTGATGTGTATGACGCAATAGATTCGTGCAGTCATTTGTTAGAGCATTTTGGCGGACACAAATATGCAGCTGGATTGACACTGAAAAAAGAAAAGATTGAAGAGTTTATGCAGTGTTTTGAGAAATACGTGCAAGAGAATATAGAGGAAGAGATGCTTGTTCCAGAAGTGGAAGTTGATTTGGAAATTAGTTTAAACGAGATTACACCAAAATTTTATCGATTAATTAAACAATTTGCTCCTTTTGGACCAGGAAATATGATGCCGGTTTTCAAAACAACGAATGTTTGTGATTATGGGGATAGCCGTAAGGTAGGAAATAATCATTTAAAACTCAGTCTTACACAAGAAGGCTTTAAACGCTTGAAAATGGATGGAATTGCCTTTCATTTTGGAGATCACTATGCAAGTATTGCAAAAGGGAAAAACAATTTTGACATTTGTTATCATGTAGAAGAAAACGAATGGAATGGCTTTAAAAACCTTCAATTACGGATAAAAGACATTAAAATAAAAAAGCAGCCATAAGGCTGCTTTATAAAAGATGTTTTAAGAACAAGCTTTTATTTATTCACAATTTTTAATTTCTTCTTTGAAAATCTTTTCAAATTCTTTTTCTTGTTCTTCGTATTTTTCTTCACATTCTTCAGCAAAAGCTTCACCTTCTTCGTCTATTTTGTCCATTTCTGCTTCAATTTCTTTCATTTTTTCTTCGTCATCTGCTTCGTATGCTTTTTCCCACTCTTCATCTAATTCCATTAATTCACAATACATTTTTGCTAATTTTTTAGCATCTTTTTCCATAGGATTGCCACAAGACACAATAAACATTGTTAAAAAAGCAGCAACTAAAATAAGGGTAATTTTTTTCATAGTTAAATTTTTAAATATTAAGATTACAAATATAATGATTTCTGATTAACAAAAGCAAAAAAAAAAGCAATTTCTATATTAAATGAAAAGCTTTCCCTTAAAATGTAGCATAATCATTAACGATTTTTGTATTTTTGCTCCATGGAAACAGTTTTAAGCGGAATACGTCCAACAGGAAATTTGCATTTAGGCAATTACTTTGGTGCAGTTAAGAATTTTGTCAAATTACAAGAGCAATACAAGTCTTATTTTTTTATTGCTGATTACCATTCTTTGACAACGCATCCAACACCAGATGATTTACATGGCAATGTAAAAAAGGTGCTTTCTGAATATTTAGGTTGCGGTTTAGATCCAGAAAAAGCAACAATTTATGTTCAAAGTGATGTGCCCGAAGTGGCAGAATTATATATGTTGCTTAATATGAATGCTTATTTAGGAGAGTTGGAAAGGACAACGAGCTTTAAAGAAAAAGCCAGAAAGCAACCAGAAAATGTTAACGCAGGCTTACTAACTTATCCTGTTTTAATGGCTGCAGACATCATTATACATAAAGCACATAAAGTGCCAGTAGGGAAAGACCAGGAACAAAACCTTGAAATGGCTAGAAAATTTGCTAAACGTTTTAATAGAATTTATCAGGCAGAACTTTTCCCCATTCCAACACCTTTTAATTTTGGCGAGGAATTAATTAAAATTCCAGGATTGGATGGTTCGGGAAAAATGGGTAAATCAGAAGCTAATGGAATTTTCTTAGTAGATGAAGATAAAGAAATTAGAAAAAAAATTATGCGCGCTGTAACGGATGCTGGTCCTAAAGAAAAAAATCAAAAACCACCAGAAGTGATTCAAAATCTCTTTACTTTAATGGAGGTGCTTTCTCCTTCTGAAATAACTCAACAATATAAAGAAGCTTATGCTGATTGTAGTGTTCGCTATGGAGATATGAAAAAACAATTAGCAGAAGATACGGTTGCCTTTATCACCCCTATAAGGGAAAGAATTAACTCCATTTATTCCGATAAGGCATACTTGCGAAAAGTAGTGGAAGAAGGTGCTCAAAAGGCAAGAGAAAGCGCTCAGAAAACACTAAAAGAAGTGAGAGAATTAATAGGCTTCAAAGCTTTTTAACAACATTAATAGTAATAATCTGATGAAACCGATAAAAACATTATATCCTTTATCTATTTGGATTTTTAGAATAATAATAGTCCTTTTTGCCTATTATTCTTTTTTTCCGATAGTAAAAACACTCGAATACCAAAGCCTCTATTTTTTTATGGCAGTATTTTTCTGCATAGCAGCAATTGGCCTTTTTGTTGGAGGATTTGTTAATAAAGCGAACACAACTGTACTTTCAGCCTTGGGAATTTTTCTTGTTTCGCTTTATCTTATCTTTAATTCTTGGGCAGGAATAAATGCTCTTAGAATGGATTATGTTTTCGTACTTGCGATAGCATTTTTCTTTTTTACAGCACCTGTTACAAAGAGGAAATAATACATGAAAGAACTAATAGAAATCAAAAAAGACATAGAATCCGTTGTTTTGGTTGGCTTAATTACCGAAAAGCAAAGCGAAGAAGAACTCAAAGAATATCTTGATGAACTTTCGTTTCTTGTTGAAACAGCAGGAGGCAATGAAATAAAACGCTTTGTTCAACGACTAAAAAAAGCCGATTCACGTAGTTTTGTTGGCACTGGAAAACTGCGAGAAATTGCCGCTTATTGTAAAGAAAATGAGATAGATACTGTTGTTTTTGATGATGAACTTAGTCCTTCTCAAATCCGCAATATAGAACAAGTATTGAAAATAAAAATCTTGGATAGAAACAACTTAATATTAGATATATTTGCATCAAGGGCGAGAACGGCAGATGCAAAAAAGCAAGTGGAACTTGCACAATATGAGTATTTGTTGCCACGCTTAACCAGAATGTGGACGCACCTTGAAAGACAAAAAGGTGGTATTGGGATGAAAGGTCCCGGAGAAAAAGAAATTGAAACAGACAGACGTGTTATCAGGGATAAAATAGCATTGTTGAAAAAACAATTGCAAAAAATTGATAAACAAAAAGCAACGCAACGAAAAAACAGAGGCAAAATAGTACGATTAGCTTTAGTTGGATATACAAATGTTGGAAAATCAACAATTATGAATCTACTTGCTAAAACCGATGTTTTTGCTGAAAATAAACTTTTTGCAACCCTTGATACAACAGTTAGAAAAATCGTAATAGACAATTTGCCATTTCTTTTATCCGATACCGTAGGTTTTATTCGTAAATTGCCCCACGCATTAATCGAATCCTTTAAATCTACTCTTGATGAGGTAAGAGAATCAGATATACTAATTCATGTAGTAGATATTTCACATTCCAATTTTTATGAACAAATGGAAACAGTAAATCAAACATTGGAAGAAATTGGTGCTGCCGACAAAACAACGATACTGCTATTTAATAAGATAGACGCTTATCCTGAAGAAGAAAAAACAGACGACATAGAGGAAGAAAACATTCCCAAACTTATCGATTTTAAGAGAATGTGGCTTGCCAATTCCCAAAATCCAACGGTTTTCATTTCTGCTAAAGAAAAAACGAATGTGGAGGAAATGAAACAAATAGTATATAATAAAGTAAAAGAGATACATACAACAAGATATCCGTACAATGATTTTTTGTATTAAAGATTAAGATAAAATGAATATAATTATTGCAGGAGACGGAGAATTAGGCTTTCACTTAGCTAAATTGTTATCGAAAGAAAAACACAATATAACAATTGTTGATCCGCATAAAGATCTTTTGGAAATGCTGGAAGCCCATTCTGATTTAATGACAATTGCAGGAGATTCAACCTCTTTTGATGTGTTAAAATCTGCAAACGTTCATAAGGCAGATTTACTTATTGCTGTTGTACATGATGAGCAAGTTAATCTGCTTACTGCGATGATTGGAAAAAAATTGGGAGCAAAAAAAACAATTGCCAGAGTCAATACCGTAGAGTATTTAAGAACGGAAAACGTGTTAAATTTCAAGGAATTGGGGGTTGACTATATGGTTTGTCCCGAGCGTATTGCAGCTAATGAAATTGTTCGCTTACTTCAACATACGATTACTACTGGTGTATATGATTTTTCAGACCAGAAGCTAAGTGTTTTTCTTGTTAAAGTAGAAGAGCATTTTCAATTAATTGGGAAAAAACTAGAAGATTTGGCTTTGGAAAATCCCAATCTTAGCTTTCGCGCAGTTGCAATTGAACGAAATTATAAAACAATTATCCCTACAGGAAAAGATGAAATCCAAAAAGGAGATATGATTTATGTAGTCGTTAAGCCTAAGGGAATTGACGAACTAATTCGATTAATGGGAAAAGAACGAATTGAAATTAAAGACGTTATTATTGCAGGGGCAGGCAGAATCGGTCGAATTGCTGCTAAAAATTTAGAAAAAGAGTTTAACATCAAATTAATCGACAATGACAAAAAAAGATGTCATATGTTTTCCGATCAGTTTCAAAAAACATTGATAATTTGTGGAGATGTTAGAGATATTGAATTATTGGAAGATGAAGGAATAAGAGGAACAGATGCATACATTGCAGTTACAAACGATTCAGAAACAAATATTTTAAGTTGTTTATTGGCAAAAAAGATGGGAGTTAAAAAAACCATTGCTCTTGTTGAAAACATGAATTATATTGAAATGGCAGATAGTATGGGAATTGACACGATTTTGAATAAGAAATTGATTTCAGCTGGCCATATTGTGAGTTATACCTCACAGGCTCAACTTTCTACTGTGCAGTTTTTACATACTTCAAAAGCAGAAATGATGGAGTACGTGGTTAAAGAAAATAGTAAGGCTACAAAACAGCCAATTAGCAAATTAAAATTTCCGAAAGGAGCAATTATTGGAGGAATTATACGTAATAACGAAAGTTATATTGCTGTTGGCAGCTTTCAAATTTTAGCAGGAGATAGGGTGGTGATTTTTGCACAACCAGAAGTTGTTGATAATATTCAAAAATACTTTGTTTGATGTTAAACTGGTCGGTTTTTAATTTAAAAGGCATTCTTAAAATCATTGCATACATATTGATTGTAGAAGGAATATTTATGCTGTTATCAGCTCTAGTTGGTTTTTATTTTAATGAAAAATCTGCTCTGAGTATTCTTTTAGCTTCAGGAACAACCATTTTCTTTGGTTTTGCATTATATTTTTTCATGCGAAAAGGGAATACTAAAACACTTGGAAAAAGAGAAGGATATGTTATTGTTACTTCTAGCTGGATTGTTATTTCTTTGTTTGGAACTTTACCATATTTATTTAGCGGAACAATTCCTTCGTTTACAAATGCTTTTTTTGAAACGGTTTCAGGAATAACTACTACGGGAGCATCTATTTTGAATGATATTGAAATAATGCCCAAAGGAATTTTGTTTTGGAGAAGCATTACACAATGGCTTGGAGGAATGGGGATTATTGTGTTGTTTTTAGCTATCATTCCAATTATTGGGGGTTCAGGAATCAGCCAGCTTTTTGGAGCAGAAGCACCAGGACCAACAACGGACAAAATTCATCCCAAAATGGCTGGAACAGCAAAACGTCTGTGGATAATTTATGTGTTTTTGACGGCTTTTCAAAGTGCTTTATTAGCTTTAGGAGAAATGGATATTTATGAAGCGGTTTGCCATTCTTTTACCACAATGGCAACGGGAGGATTTTCTACAAAAAATGCTAGCATTGCGGCTTATTCTGCATATTCCCAGTGGGTGATAATTGCTTTTATGTTTTTTGCAGGGGTTAATTTTACCTTGCATTATTTTACTTTACATGGAAAGTTTTCTAAAATTCTTGAAAATCAAGAATTTCGAATGTACTTTTTTATGCTTTTGTTTAGTGGAATTTTTATTGCCGCAGCTCTTTATTTCGCAAAAGTTTATGATTACGCAGATGCTATCAGAAATTCCTTTTTTCAAGTGGTTTCTATCGTAACGACAACAGGTTTTGTAAGTGCTGATTACCTGTCTTGGCCCTCTTATTTGTGGATTTTAATTTTTATCCTAATGTTTACAGGAGGATCTGCAGGCTCTACAGGTGGTGGGATAAAGCAAATACGCTTATTTCTTATTGTTAAAGCAATTTTTGTGGAATTTAAGTATTTGATTCACCCCAGAGCAATTATTGCTGTTCGCTATAATAAAAAATCAGTTAATCATGATGTTATTCATAAAGTCCTAGGTTTTGTTTTATTATATGTGTTAATTTTTGTTTTTTCTACCTTTGTAATGAGTTTGTTGGGATTGGACTTTCAAACTGCTGCAGGTTCTGTAATTGCAAGCCTAGGGAATATTGGTCCTGGGATAGGAGAAGTGGGCCCTGTTGATAATTTTGCTGATATCCCTGTTTTTGGCAAGTGGTTTTTGTCATTTCTTATGTTGGTTGGAAGACTAGAACTTTTTACCGTTTTAATTTTGTTATATCCTCCTTTTTGGAAAAATAATTAATAGTGAAAAAATTAAGTCTTGTCATAATAACGTTTAATGAAGAGAGAAATATCGAAAGATGTATTCGCTCTGTTCTTGATGTTGCAGACGAAATTATTGTGATGGACTCTTTTTCCTCAGATAAAACGCCTCAAATTTGTAAAAACTACAATGTCCGTTTTTATCAACGAAAATGGGAAGGATATTCTAATACTAAAAATTACGCGAATAGTTTATCAACGAATAATTATATTTTTTCAATTGATGCAGATGAAGCCTTAAGCGAAGAGCTAAAAACAAGCATAATACAAGCCAAAGCAAAGGGTTTTAAAGGAGCTTATCAGATGAATAGACTGACAAACTATTGTGGCAAATGGATTAAACATGGCAGTTGGTATCCCGATAAAAAAATCAGAATTTGGAATAAAAACCAAGGTCAATGGCAGGGAGATATTCATGAAAAAATCGTGTTTGCTGAAAACATTAAAATCCAACAATTAAACGGAGATTTATTGCATTATTCCTATTATAGCCTCGAAGATCATTATCGACAAATTGATAAGTTTACTAGTCTTTCAGCGGAAGAATTATTGCAAAAAGGTAAAAAATATTCCAAAGCAAAAGAGCTTTTCAGTGCCATTGCAAAATTTATAAAAGATTATGTTTTCTTTGCCGGGTTTTTAGATGGCAAAGCGGGTTTTCGTATAGCACGCCTTTCTGCCAAAGCAACAGCTATGAAGTATAAAAAACTAAAAAAGCTATTGCAAAAGCACAAATAAATGAAAACAGATACACAAAAATACCTGGACGATTTATTGGCTCAGGGTGAGCATCAGCAACAAGATTTTAAGTTTCAAATTAATGATGCCGCTAAAATTGCCATATCTATTGTTGCTTTTGCCAACACAAAAGGAGGAAAACTATTAGTGGGAGTTAAAGATAATGCTAAAGTGGCGGGCATTAGAACAGAAGAAGAAATATACATGATAGATGCTGCCGTTAGCATGTATTGTAAACCCAAAATCGATTATCAACTGAAAAGCTTTTTTTATTCAGGAAAGAGGATTTTGGAAGTGGATGTTATGGAAGGCACCGAAAAACCATATATGGCAAAAGATAGTGCTGGGAAATTCTTAGCTTATTTTCGTTTGCACGACGAAAATATTCTAGCCAATGCGGTTCAAATTAAGGTTTGGAATAAACAGAAAAAGAACGAAAAACTATGTATAAAATATAGTAAAGAACACCAGTTATTACTTCATTATCTTAAATCAAAGAGGCAAATAAGTTTTACCGAAGCAAAAAAACTAACAAAATTAAAGCACTACAATTTAATAGATTTATTGGCAGAATTAATATTGATTAAGGTGCTTAGATTACAATTTATAGACAATATTGCTGTTTATAGTTTGGAAGAAACTACAGAAATTACTAGTCAAAGCAACAAAGATTAAGTATTTTTGTCTTATAAAAACCAAAACCTATTAAATATTAAAGGAATTTATCCTATGAAAACAAAAAAAACAGCAATTACGCTCGCACTTATTATTTTTATTGCCTTACAATCATTTGCTCAATTTGTTGACCAAAAAGAAGCAGCAGTTGTTGCAGAAAACATTTATATGCAACGTCACGCATTAGATGTACCTCAAAAAAAACAAATTGTTTTTAATCAAGCAATCCCTTATGCAAAAGAGAATAAAGATGTTTTATTCTATATTTTTAACAGTGAGCAATCCTTTGTTGTTGTTTCTGCCGAACGTAGTGCATATCCTGTTTTAGCTTATTCTTTCACTTCTTCTTTGGATTTGGAAAATATCCCTCCAGCAGTTGCAATGTATTTAGATAATTATGCTTGTGAAATTGAAGAAATTAGAAGTAAAAAAATCCCTACCCATTTGGAAATTCAGCAAGCTTGGGATAATTTTTCAAAAAGCACAAAAACAAATACCACATCAATAAAAGCTGTTAGCCCTCTTCTTACGTCAACATGGAATCAGGGTTGTTTTTATAATTCGCAATGTCCCGTTGATGCACAAGGTCCATGTGGTTATGTGTTGACTGGCTGTGTTGCTACAGCAATGGCGCAAATAATGAATTATAATGCTTTTCCTGCTTCCGGAATAGGAAACAATATCTATCTTCCTAGTGGAGGATATCCAACCCAAAATGTTGATTTTTCTGCTGCAACTTATATTTGGGATTCTATGCCAAATGCATTAACAAAAGAGAATTTCCATGTGGCACAAATTATGCACCATGCAGGTGTTTCAGTTAATATGGATTATTCCGCAACAGGTTCAGGAGCAAATAGTGGACATGCGCAACAAGCTTTAGTAAATAATTTTGCTTACCCAACTTATAGCCAATATTTATTAAAACAATATTTTGGAAATTCAATGTGGACAGAGCTTTTACAAGAAGAACTTTACAGCGAAAGAGCGATATATTACAGAGGAAATAATTCTTCCGGAGATGGAGGACATGCTTTTGTTTGTGATGGTTTTCAAGGAACAGACCATTATCATTTTAATTGGGGATGGGGAGGAAGTGCCGATGGTTATTATTATACCAATAGTTTAAATCCTGGTTCTGTTTTCACCTACGATCAAGGTGTAATTATAGGCTTAGAAAGAACAGATAACGATCAGCCCTTTTGTTCTGGACAAAGTCTTTTTACCCTGCCTACAGATACCATTGACGATGGAAGTATGAATGAAAAATACGCTAATAATACAAATTGTCAGTATTTGATTCAGCCAGCTGGAGCTGGTAGTATAAGTTTGAAATTTATACAATTTAATGTAGAAAACTTCATAGATAATGTATATATTTATCAGGGGACAACGACTTCTGATCCATTATTGGCAACTTATACAGGACATAGTCTTCCCTCAGAAATTACCGTTTGGGGTTCTTCCGCTTTAATCGTTTTTGACACAGATCAAATGAATAGATCCGGTGGATGGAAAGTCGTTTATACTTCAAGTCCAGTAGCCGTTGAGGAAAACGAGAAAAACACAGCATATCTTTATCCAAATCCAGCAACAGATAATATTAGTCTTTTCCTCTCCAAAAAGGAGAAAGAAGAATATCGATATCAAATTCTTAACATGGAAGCCAAAGTGATAAAAGAAAGTAGTTTTTGCTCTACTTCCTTAAATCTTGATGTAGAAAACCTTGATAAAGCCGTGTATTGGATACAAGTTTTCAATGAAGAAAATCAAATTGTCTTCACTGAAAAATTTGTGCTTCAGTAAATAAAAAAAGAAATAGCTGTTTATTGAAGCTCTTTTAAATCTATTTTCATTAATTCAGCCAACGACTTTCCGTAGTTTTCGTCTGCTTTTAAACAGTGTTTAATATGACGAATTTTTATTTCTTTAGGAATATCTCCCATATGCCTGAACGTGTTTTCAGCTAAAACTTTTTGTTGTTCTTCAGACATTAAACGGTAAAGATTGCCCACTTGTGAATAATAATCATTATCATCTTCATAATGACTCCAATGGTCGGCAGCTCCACTTAGCTCCATAGGAGGTTCTTTGTATTCAGCTTGTTCTTGCCATTCTCCAAAACTATTTGGTTCATAGGATTTAGTTGAGCCATAATTACCATCTACTCGCATTTGTCCATCTCGATGATACATATTTGTAAAAGGACAGCGCGATTTGTTAACTGGTATTTGATGATGATTTACTCCTAAGCGGTAACGTTGTGCATCTCCATAAGAGAATAATCGTCCTTGAAGCATTTTGTCTGGAGAAAAACCGATGCCGGGAACAATGTTTGCAGGATTGAAAGCGGCTTGCTCTACATCTGCAAAATAGTTTTCAGGGTTTTTGTTAAGTTCTAATACTCCAACATCAATTAATGGAAATTCCTTGTGAGGCCATACCTTTGTTAAATCAAAAGGATTGAATCTGAAACTCTTGGCTTCTTCATCCGTCATGATTTGCATTTTCATGTCCCATTTTGGAAAATTACCGTTTTCGATATTGTCAAATAAATCTCTTTGATTACTTTCTCTACATTTTCCAATTACAGCCTCAGCTTCTTGATCGCTTAAGTTTTTAATTCCTTGTTGAGTTTTAAAATGAAATTTTACCCAAAACCGTTGATTATCTTTATTTATTAAGCTAAAAGTATGGCTACCATAGCCATTCATATGCCTGTATGACAAAGGAATGCCTCTATCACTCATTGTTATGGTAACTTGATGTAAAGATTCTGGTAAATTTGTCCAAAAATCCCAATTATTTAAGGCACTTCGCAAATTTGTTTTGGGGTCTCTTTTAACTACATGGTTTAAGTCGGGGAACTTTAAAGGATCTTTTAGAAAAAAGACGGGGGTATTATTTCCAACCAAATCCCAATTCCCTTCTTCGGTATAAAATTTCATAGCAAAGCCTCTGATATCTCTTTCTGCATCAGCTGCTCCGCGTTCCCCCGCTACTGTTGAAAAACGAACAAAAACTTCGGTTTTTTTTCCAACTTCAGAAAAGATTTTTGCTTTAGTATATTTTGAGACATCATTTGTAACGGTAAATGTTCCAAAGGCACCAGAGCCTTTTGCATGCATTCGCCTTTCAGGAATTACTTCTCTGTCAAAATGTGCCAATTTTTCTAAGTACCAAATATCCTCTAACAACATAGGACCTCTTTTGCCGGCTGTTTTAACGTGTTGGTTATTTGCCACCGGAGCACCTGAACTGTGTGTTAATTTTTTGTTTTTCATATTATGTTAAATTTAGTTAGTGTTTTTTATTTTTTACATGTTTTTATAATAATCCCCATTACCAGACTCCCAATTATTCCGAGAGAAAAGACTAATAGCTGCAAATAAATTGATGAAATAAAAAGAAATGCAGATACACCAATCATAACCCACATTAATGTAATAGAATAGATTTTAAGCTTCAAGCTCATGCACTTATTTTGTTGAAATGCTAAAATATAAGGACCAATAAGTCGATTATTAATTACTTTATAATATAGTTTCTTTGAACTACGTACATATAAAGCCGAACTTAATAATAAGAATGGAGTTGTTGGTAAACCAGGTATAAAAATGCCGATAATTCCAACTCCTAAGAAAAGAGAAGCTAAAAAAATGAAAATTATTTTGATTGAAAAAAGCATATTATCGGTTTCTGAAAACCAAAGATAATGAAAAAACAGACTAATGCAAAAAGTTTTTTGAAACAAAGAAATGGCTGAATTAACAGCCACTTCTTAAAACAATCTTAATTATTTTACTTCCACGCGTATTCCTTCAGAATGAGAACTAAACTCTGGAGCATACATACACTGAATGCTGGTAATTCCGTTAGAGAAATTCCCCTTATGCGTTACCAAAAGCGGATATTCAAATACATAGCTTCCCTTTTTCAAATAATCAATAAAGAAATTGGTAGAAGCATCTTTTGTGCTTTCATAATATCCTATTCCTCCCTGGTATTTGTATCGGGAAATTACATTTGTGGGTTCAAAACAAGAAGCGCGCATATCTTTCATGTGAACGTACTCCATGTCTCTATCCACTCGCAATTCAATGCGTACTTTTACTTTATCTCCGACTTTTAGAGTTGTTTTTTCATTTATTGGAAGCAAAATTGGTCCGGAATCACTATTTCTCTCAACAAAGAGTTTTTTCTCCAATTTCAGCGGAGTTTCTGCCGGAGTAATTTTATCCAACTGCTCAAAATACTGCCAATAAACAGCGCCCCAAGCAATTCCTTCATCGTGTTTTGTGAGCTTAATTTCTCCCATGCTATTCTTTATTTCCGCACCAGCCCACGCTGTTTTGAAGTATCCTGTACCTGCTTGAACTTTCACTCCGTCAATCTTATTTGGGTCGATGCGTTGCCCTCCAATTTCAATCTCCACCAATTCATCGGAAGATAAAATATCTGTTCCTTTTAGTAATAAAGCATAACAGGCTTCTGCAGTGGCTTTGGTTGTTTTCCAATCTTGGGTTTGCTTTTGTTTCAATAACCAGATTTTCATTTCTTCCACAGATTCCTGATCATCAGCAACCTCATCAAAACACTCAATTAATAACGCCTGCGTTTCAATTGGAGCCTGATACCAATAATATCCAGCAGATAAATCTCTCCAGTACATTCCCATTTCTTCATTAGTAATCGATTTTTCTTTTAAGGATTTAATAATGTCCATAGGAGTTGTTTTTTCGTCCAATCGATGTAGAGCAAGCGAGATCATGCCTTGCATATAAATGCTTTTGTTTAACCAGTATTGTATTGCCTGGCCCTTGTAATAATCAAAAGCAGTAGAGCAGGACTTTGGAATGGAAAAATCATTTAAGAAATAACTTCTTGCATATAAATACTGAATTTGTGTTTGAGAAATGTGATCTTTGCTTAAATCAACATCATATTTTAGCAAATATTCATAATCTTCTTTTATTCTCAAGTCCAAATACCTTACAGCATCCTGTATCATTTTCCATGTTCTTTTATCCTCTCGGATTTTCACAATTCCAAGATGATCCAAATGACCAAAGCCGGTTACGATGTGCTGCGTAATATACCTGTTGTCTCGCATTCCTTTAAACCAAGGGAAGCCACCATTTGGCGATTGTACTTTTTGAAGTTTTCGCAAGCTGCCATCCAATTCTCTGGCCATTTTATTAAAATCGAAGAGTAAAGCAACACGTTTTTTACGCTCAGATTCGTTTTTGGCATCCAAAACCCAGGGTGTCTCTTCCAATAAAAGCGATTTTAATTCCTGATTCTTTTCTAAGTTGGAAAGAAAAGCATCTGGACTGGAAGCTTTCCAACTATCGAAAACGGCTTTTATTTTAGGATTGGAATTAGCAATATGGTGCGCAATACTATTGGCATAAAAACGACTAAAAATTTGCTCAGAACATTCGTAAGGATATTCCATCATATACGGTAAAGCCTGAATAGCATACCATGCGGGATTAGATGTCATTTCTAGCGTATAGCGGTGGTGTGTCAAGGTAGTGGATTTGTTTTCCAATAGTTTTGTAAATTGGAAAGTTTTACTTGTGTTTCCTCTGATAGGAAGCGGTAATGATTCTGTAACCAACATTCGGTTGGTTAATACCGGAATGGCTTTTTCTTCCCCATCAGAAAAATTCCCAGCTTTTGCAACCACACGATAAGTTACAGCTCCAATATTTTCTGGGATATTCATTTCCCACGAAACAACAGTACTTAATCCTTTTTCAACGCTGAAGTTTGCTTCTGGATTTTTTATAGAGAATAAAGACGTAAGCGGTTTCATGGTGATGGCATCAAGAATTTCGATGCTAGCAACACCTTCTAAGTCTTTATCCGAAATATTGGAAATTTTTGCAGTGAATTGCATTTTATCGTTTTCACGGAAAAATCTTGGAGCATTTGGAATTATCATTAATTCTTTTTGCGTTACCAATTCGTTGTATGCAAAACCGTATTCTAGGTCTTTAGTATGTGCAAAACCCATCATTTTCCACCTAGTAAGTGATTCGGGAACAACAAATTTTATTACAATTTCCCCTTTTTCGTTGGTTTGTAGATGTGGATAGAAAAAGGCAGTTTCATTAAAATTGGAACGAATTTGTGTGCCTTCAACTGTTTTATCTCCAATTTCTAAACTTTGTTCAAGTTCTTCTTTTTCTTCCATTGGAGCATCTTTAGCATCCACTATTTCGTCTGTTACCATTCCTCCAGTAACAGCTGTTCTAGTTTCAGCCATTTTGGACTGACCGTTTTTAAATCTGCCAGATTCTCTATTACTAGATTCGCAGGCAGAAAGAAAATACACCTCTCCGTCATCAATATAATCATAGTCGTAATACCCATAGTAAAAATTGCTTATCGGCATTCCAAACCAATTTAATGCATCGTATTTTTGAATATGTTGAGGAAAATAATCGACAGATGGAGAATAGGTATAGAGACTGTTTTTTTGAAATGCAGAAGTATTATTCCACCTTGTTGTTGAATAGTAGTGTTTATAGATGTTAAAAGACCATGAATTGGAGGCAAAAGCATCCAAAGAAGCATCATAGAGTGTCGCCAACATTTCAGCAGCGACTCTGTCGCCATTTTTGCCTTTGAGGGTAAGCTTCCATTCTTCTTCTTCTCCTGGCAATAGCTTGTTTCTAAACGTTTGAAATTCAATCTCAAGCTGTTTGTTTGTGTATGGAACATAAATGCTGCTGCTGTGACTATAACTTCTATTGTCTTTAACAGCTATAAAATGCAAGCTAAAACCTCCGCGATGCTCTTCTTTGATAGGAATTTCAATTAGTTTTTGTTCATTATTTAAGATAATTTTATCTCTTTTGACAATTTTCCCCTGATGTTCCACTTCATAAAGATATTCCATGTTATTAGCAGCAGAAGCAAGGAGGATTTCTACTTTTTCTCCTGGCTCTCCACTAATATTGATATCTTCAAAAAAGTGCAGCGCATTATCGGAGACTTGCTTGTCTTTAGTGTCGAAAAGATGAAAATATTTCATATTATTTACTTCCTGACCGTATTTATCCTCAGAAGTAATTTCCAGAACGTAATGTCCGCTTTTCCAACCTTTGCATACACTTAAATTAAGCATAGTATCTTTTTCTGTATCGAAAAAATATTCTAAGACTTCTTTTTCTTTTTCCCAGCTGTATTTGTTGTTTTCATCATCGTATTGGTCAAGAGGAAAACGCTTATAAAACTCTTCTTTGCCTAGCAGGTGTTTATCTGGTCTGCTCCAATTTCTTTCTCTGTAGGTTTGTTTCGCTTGTTTTAAGCGATGGATTTTAATGGTACCCTTGCATTTTTCTCTTATACCGCTGAGGTTTTCTGTTCGGATATGAAATTTGTTTTCCTTCTCTCTTTTGTTGATTTTATCTGGAATAGAAACATCTACAAATAAAGCAGAATAACCCACAGGGACACTACTGCTGGCAGAATGAGTTTCTCCATTAAGATCTGTTACATCTGCGGTAACTTTATAATAGAAAACAGGCTTGTATTTTTTATCAACGCTATAGTCTGGAATTGCTGTAAAGTCGATACTAAATTCTCCTTTTTCATCGGTTTTCGTGAAACCGTTAGCAATTTCTTTTTCAGCAGAAGGAGGAGCGTTGTAAGACCACCAATAAAAGCGATAAGGATATCTTGCTGAGCGTGTAATTCTATATTTTACCTCAGCTCCGTCAATGTTATGACCTGCGTATGATTTTGCATTACCCGTTACAACTACGTTTTCGTTAAGCTTGTACGTTCCTTTGGCTTTGTTGATTTTTACTTCAAACTGTGGTCGCTTATATTCTTCCACAGAAAAATATTTATTTCCACTGCCGTTATCAATACGCATTTGACCATTCATCACGCCCATGGGTAATTCAAAACTCCCGCTTATGGAACCATATTCATTTGACGTTAATTTTAATTCGCTGACTTTTTGATAATTCACATCATATAGTGCAACCGTGGTTTTATGGTTTTCGAGGATTTCATATTTTTCTGTGTTTTCATCATATTCCATTACAATTCCTTTAAAATAAAGGCTTTGTCCGGGTCTGTATATTCCTCTATCAATAAAAAAGAAGGTTTTGGTAAGTTTCCTTTTGCTTCTCTCATAAGGAGCGTATTGATATATTTGTTGATCAGGGATATAAGAATCCTTTCCATTGGTAAATTCAAAGGACGAATAAGAAGAATTGGCATTAGCCCGTAAGGGATCTACTTCAAAGAAGCCGTTTGCATCCGTTTTATAGTTTTTCGCAAGTATGCGCTCATAGGCACGAATTTGGTAATTATATTTTTGCTTAAATTGTTTTACATTAACACCCTCTAAGGCTTTTCCATTTTTGCGGTTGCAGATGTAAAATTCATACGCATAATTTTCTTTTTGCTTATAAGAGAAAGCAATATTTGTAATCCAAAAACTACCATAAGATATTGTTGTGTTATCAGGGTCAAAACTTTCATCATCGGCAGCAAGAAGCAAATAGAAGCCATAATCTAATGCCGGAATAGGAAATTCTACACTATGTGTTTGATAATCTCCTTCGTCTGGAATTTGGATTGACCATTCCTTTACTGCTTGCAGTTTTATAAGCTTGTTTATAAAATCTTCTCCGTAATATTTGTCGCTTAGTTTTTGATAAGTGAAATAATCTGTTTTTACTACCCTAAAATGAGTTTCTTTTGCATTTTTATAGGAAAGGTATCCCAAAAACTCTGTATTTGGGATATTTGCATCATTAAGTACAATACTGAAACTTGTTTTTTCAATAATATTAAGTTTATATTTTGCATTGATACAGGCACCACTTTTTGGATATTTTTCAACAATATTCTCGTATATTCCTTTAGCCTTTTTTATTAACCATTGATATTCTGTGGCGGTAAAGGCATTGTATTTATTTCCTTGAGCATACCAAAAATTTGCTATTTCTAACTTAATATCAGCCACTGCTTCGCTCTTGGCAAATTCTTTTTCCAGCTTTTGTAAATTCTGAATATACAAACTATCTTTATTTTCAATGCGTAGTTTAGAATAATAGTAATTTAGACGTTTTAATTCTGCATCAACAAAAGCCTTTGCATCCTTGTCTTTACTGTGGATACGGATAAGGCGTTGAAAATGATCAAAAGCATAATATTTCAAAGAAAGGCTATCGGTTGTCTTGATGTCGAGTTTAACAAAATCGGTATAATAACTTAAAAAAGCAGGATTATTAAAATCGAAGCTTTCTTTAGCTTCTGTAAGACCGGATTCGGTATTTATAAAAAAGTTTAGCGCGCGATGTGCTAAAAAATCATATAAACTCGGTCTGTATTCCAGCGAATTCTTCTCGCTAATCAATATTGGCTTAAATTCTTCCAACTTTATGGTATAAAGTTTATCGCTGTTCTCTAAAGAAGCTGTATAATGCTTTATAACAGTGTTCATTATTTTGCGCAAGTCCCAGGTATCAATATCTTTCTGATCGAAATCCACCGTATGCGTTCGGTTTAAAAATTGATAGCGATTTTGTTGGTAATAGGAAAAATAGAGCTCTGCTATGCAAGAATGTAATATTTCTTTTTCTGGAAAGGCTGCGGTTTTGAGTTCTTCTTTGAAACTAGCAATCACTTTTAACATATAATTTTCGGCAAAGGAAGCCACTAAATTAGATTTGTAAATGACGGCTTTAAGATATTGTGGCGTATTATTCTCTTTTTTTTGCTTTAATATAGATGCTTTCCACTACTTCTAAAGCAGACTTTGGTAAGCCTTTTATATTCAGGGAGTCAACTTCTGCCCACAATTTGTCGAAGTCTTTGTTTTTTTTCCATTCATACTGAAAAAGATCGGAAATCCGCTGTTGTTTCGGACTGGAAATAGCCGTGAAGCTGTTAAAAATAAAGCAAAACACAATAAAGAGGGAGATAAAAAAGGATTTGTTCATAGCGTTTATTTTTTTTATTATAGATAAATAATTTCAAAAATTAATAATGCACGTCTGTACAAATATAAATAAATAAAGTTCAA
>CAZJZP010000009.1:0-25201 GCA_964550505.1 uncultured Prolixibacteraceae bacterium
AACGCGACAGCATGCAACAGGAGAGAATTGCCATTAGCGAAATTCAGAGTATTGTTCAACAAAAATTGAGTTAAACGATTTCTTCTAGTTTTATCAGCAAAGGATATTTTGTATTTGAAAAGATATTGCGTTTAGCATAACAAAAGCAAATAGAAAAGACAAAAGCTTGCGGTTTTGTCATGCTGAACGAAGTGAAGCCTTTCAGAGTGAGAGTCAGAGTGAGCCCGAGAAACAGCTTGAAAGTTGGGCTCTCTGCTTCGTACTCGATTCATTGTCAAGCTGTTTTAGTTCACCGCAGCGTGAAAATCTAATAATAACTTTTTTCTTCTGTTCTTTTTGCACGATTTTACTCCGTAGGAGTAAAATATTAATAGAAAAAAGAACCCCAGAAAAAACCCTTACTCCGCTAGGAGTTAAACAATAAAAAGCTGTTCATGGTCTTGCTTTGTTGTTTTTTATGGCAGAATTGCATAGAAACTGACCTTAACGATTCGTTTGTGTTTGTGAAAGTAATAATTTTTCTTAGTTAAAAACTAAGATTTATTTGGTTCGAAGTTGCAACCGAGCGAAGCGAGCTCATGAACTCCTTTGAAATATAACAATGCTGTGAATAAACTACGAACAACGGAGTAATTGCTTGATTATATTACGTATTTGCGCTGTCAATTTCATATTGCAAAGATAAACATTATCTAGAAATGTCAAGTTTTTGGCGCAGAAAACTTGACATTTATTTTTAAAAGCCAACAAATTGCATTTAAACGGAACAATTATACAATGTTTAATATTAGGACTAAGGCACAGCTTTAGCCCAACAGGAGAAACCGTCCTCCCTTTTCTATTTCTACATATCTATAACCCCATGATTTTTTAGATGAATAAAAAACCAATTATTTTCAAAACCTTTAGTTATGCCAAAATCATTAGAAGCTATAGGTTCAAAAAATAATTTAATTGGCAAATGAAGTACAAATTGCCCACAATCACATGTATGGTATAATTTAATTCCTATTAAAGAGTTTCTGTAATATTCTAAGATTTTTTTGTTTATATCAAATGAGTAATCTATTCCAATCCATTCTATTTTAATAATCTGATAATTATGAGAATCGAATTTTTCAAGTGTAAGTTCTAATATTAAATTATTTTGATAACCTGATTCATACGCAACGGGTGGATAATTTAATTCATTTAGCAGTATTGTTTTGTTTTGAAGATATCTTGAAGCACCAACGATTTCAGAGGTAAAACACTTTGCTAAATTAGTATCAATATGAATACTTGTATCTGCCATCAATAATCCATTATTGTTATATAGCCAAGAATAAGGATTAATCATTTTTTCAGTTGTAAACGAAAGAGAGATTAAAGAAAATGTAATAAAGTATAACCAAATAAAATGTTTTCGATTTCTAGAACCTTGATTTATTCTGTTTCTGTTATTTATCATACCTCGTTTGTTTTTAAATAAAAAGCATTCTTCAATTAAATAAGCTTTTGCGCATTTCTTCCCCTTCCCTAGCCAAAGATACAATATTTTTTGTTTTTCTGCAAAATTTTAGCTTAATGCTGTTGCCAAAAGTAAAAACAACAGCAAAAAACTTACCGCAAGGCGCGCAAAGAAATCCTTGGGCACTTTGCGGAATCTTTGCGTCCTTTGCGGTTTGAAAAAAAACAGCTGCTGCATTTTTTTTATTGCTAAGAAGTGAAATATGTGAGTTTTGACAGGGTTAAGTTAAATCTTTTAGTAACGGTTAAATGCATTCTTTTTGCGACATCTCAATTACTTTTGTAATTGCTTTTGTTTTAAATGGGTGTTTTGAATTTGAAACCATAAACAAAAACAAATCCATTGACTGAAATTCAATAGATTTTTTATCACATGGGCATTGAGTATATTTGAAGAGAAATGACCAAAAACTTTCATCTTTTTCAAATAAATCTGGATCTTCTTTTCTTAAAAATTCTATTAAGTTATTATACAAAAGAATGTCCTCAGTATTACAATTATTTATAATATAGACAAAAGAATTTCTAAATAATTCATTATATTTCAGAAGAAGCTGTTTAATCATAATTTCTTTTCTTGAGAAGAAGAAATAATTGATGCCTTGCAAACCCTTATATCTATGAGCAATTTTCACAGAATCTATGTCATTCATTAGTGTATCTAAACGATAAAACAAGTAAGAATACAGCAAAAAATTTGTTTCTTGCTGTAAATGGTAATTGTCTTTAAAAATAACTAAATAATATAAGTTTTTTTCTTTGATAACGAGTGTATCTATTACAGGTATTCCTAATTCTTCCCATGTACTAGAAACAATCGTTTTATATTGTTTAATATTTTTATCATTGTTTCTATAATTACATTTAGAAAATAGAAAGACAATTGTTAATATTAAAACACATACCATTATTTTAATTATATTCTTCATGCTTACTATACTTTGCCTCTGTTTGTGTTTTATTTTGCTACACTTAGCGTACTAGTACTTTCTTTATTTGCATTTGCATTTAAGATCTAATTCTTGAACTTCCTGAAGAACTCCTTCATTATAATAGAAAATCTTTTTAATGCAATATGGTTTTTTCTCACAATAGATTATTCGCTTTACTTCCTTTTTATTTTCAAAGAAACTCTTATTAATAATTACTCCTTTCTTTAAATTGTAAAGTTCTATAAGCACGTCATTTTTGTAAATAGCATATCTTTCGTACTTATCATTAATCCATGATGTGTAGATTGTATCCATTTTTATAGCTTGTCCATCTTCCAATTGAAAATTTGGATCATAATACATTTCTTGATATGAACTATCTATTTTCCCTTCAACATAAAGAACCTGACTTGTTAAAACTCCATTTTTGTTATGAGTCACTGCTACACCATTTAGTAATCCATTTTTAAAAAAAGCCTTACCCCTTTCTTTTCCATTCTCCCAGTATGCAATATGTAAACTATCTAGTTTCCCATTCTTATAAAACCCTTTTGTGGAGATTGTACCTGTAGTGTGCCAGTAACATTCAAAATACCCATGTAGTGTATCATTTCTATAATGATTCATACGATAAACTTGCAGGGAATATTTGTTATATAAATACCAAACGCCTTGTTTTCGACCTGTTGGATCCCGATGATTTATTTCGGTCATATTATATGGTATATCATTTAATGTGTACTGAGCAAGAGCGTTAAAGCATGAACAAATCGTTAAATACAAAATTACAATTATAGTAATTTTCATCATAATATTTTTTCAATATTTATTAAACTATTAAGGCTCCGCATTTCTTCCCAGTTGTGCGAAGTTTGTAACTTCGCACTAGATAAAATGTAGTTTTCAACTACAGGGTTTGTAGTACATAAATCCAAAAAACCTTTCATTTTTTAATATTTACAAACAACATCACTCTTCACTTTTCCCTAGCCAAAGATACGCTTTTTTATAAAAACCACAGTATTAATCTCCCCAGTTTTTTTGTTCTGTTTGGATATGGATTAATTCCAAAGCACGAAAAACAACAGTGTCCGCCATTTCTTCTATGCTTTGCGGATTATGGTAAAACGAAGGAGAGGCAGGACAAATTATTCCGTTGGCAGCAGTAATTTTGCGCATATTTTCAATATGTATAGCATTTAGCGGCATTTCACGACTAACTAAAACCAGATTTCCTCTTTCTTTTAGCACAACATCTGCTGCACGAGAGATTAAATCAATAGCTAATCCGTTGGCAATTTTTCCCATGCTTCCCATGGTGCAAGGACAAATAATCATATCCCGAAAAGCAGCAGAACCCGAGGCAAAAGGCGCCATAAAATCATTATTAGCATAAGTCTTAAAAGGAATCTCAGGCTTTTCTCCTATTTCTAACTCCCAGAGTTTTTCTGCGTTTTCGGAAAAAACAACAGCAACTTCTTCCCATTGTGTGTGGTATTTCTCCAAATAAAAAAGCAAGCGTTTGGCGTAAATTGCACCGCTGGCAGCTGTTATTCCTATGACAATTTTTTTGCCCATTATGATGAAAAATTATATGCTAAGGAAAGCATCAACACAGAGTGATATTGCCCCATATTGAGCAGATAAGTTGCGCCACCACTGTGTTCCCGAACATGTAAAATGGAGTTTTCTGCCCTAAAAACAGCATGCCATTTTTCATGAAAATAGTATTCTAAACCTCCTTGAATGCCCAATTCCCAATTTCTAAACTGTGGATCTGTTGGTATTTGAGTAATAACTCCATGTTCATCTTTTTCAACAGCATTTCCAATCAGTCGTGCATAAGAAAGTCCACCAACAATTACGATTTTTTGTTTGGGAAGAGAATATTTGTATAAAAAAGGAACTTCAATATAATTCATATTCAGGCTGTATTTAGAATAATCACCTTTGTCGGGATTCATTCCATCAAAACTCCCTTTTTGCACAAAATTGATTTCCATTTGAAAAGCTCCTTGCTCTTTTATTTTTGTAAAAGCATAAAAACCTCCGTAAATTCCAGCTTTGTTAAAGCCAGCTAATTGATCTCCAGAAATTTGACTAGCAGATATTCCTAGCTGAAAACCTCCTTGGATATTTTGTGCTTTAAGGCTATGTGTATTAACAAAATAACTAAAAAGAAAGAAGAGAAGAAAAAGGCTTATTGCTTTCGAGCTTTTGTTTGCATGTCTTAGAGACGTTTTCATATATTATAATGTTTAAAAACCAAAAATCTGTTTTAATTTAGTATCTAATTCTGCTCCGCGAATATTTCTGGCAAGAATTTTTCCCTCTTTGTCAATTAATACCAAATGAGGAATGGAAGAAACGCCATAGAGTTTTGCACCGATACTAGACCAGGCTTTTAAATCGCTGACGTGTATCCATGGAAGACTTTCTCTTTCTATATAGCCTTTCCATGCAGCAGCAGTTTTGTCTAATGAAACAGCAAAAATTTCAAAGCCTTTTGGCTGGTATTTATTGTATAAGCTTTTCATATGTGGTATTTCTTTTTTGCAGGGACCACACCAGGAAGCCCAAAAGTCGATAAGCACTACTTTCCCTTTGAATTCTGAAAGTTTTCTTTCTGTTCCAGATGTGTCGGGCAGAATAATATCAGGAGCTTCTTTTCCAATACCCATCTTTTTTTCGCTATTGATTTTTTGATAATATTTTTGAGCGTGGATATTATTTGGATGATTTTTTTGCAAAGCTTCCGCATAGTTTTCGTTTAATTCAGGATAATCAACATAAGGAAGACGTTCAATAAAAAACAATCCGGCTAAAGAGTTCGGGTTTTTGCTGATAAGCTCTTCAATTACTGCATATCTTTCTTTATCATATGCAGAATACTGATTAGTAAGTGCTTGCACAATAGAATCATTGCCTTCTTTTCCCACAATCGTGGAATAAACTTGATTAAGACTGTCCATTTTTATGCTAAAAACAGCTATTTTCCTGTCAGTATCGTAGAGCAGTTTGGAGTTTGGAGAACCTACGATTTCTGCAGTTTTAGCAAAATTTTGTGCATTAGCATTTATTTTAATTTTTTCTCCAGGATGAATAACGACAACCAAAAAATTCTTTTGGTCAAGTACTAAACGGAAAATGGATGGGTTTTCCAGCGGAAAATCAAGATTGATTTTTTTGTCTCCATCTAGTTCTTTTGTAAGAATAGTGTTGAGTTTTTCTCCTATTTCAACAACTTCCATCTTCTCGTATTTATTCGAATCCAGTTTAATTTCAATGTGGACATTGTTCTTTTGTGCAAAAAGAAGACCGTTAAAAACTAAAAAAAAGAAAATCAATTTTAAGCGTAAATAAAGCATAGGTTTTGTTTTTGTGGTTACAAATATAGTAAAACTAACATCTTTCCTTCACTATTTGTTTAGAAAAAAGTATTTTTATTAATATTCAAAGCCGTTAATATCCATTAGAATTGTAGGTATAAGCAATAAAAAGCCCAATACAATTAAGATTGCAATTAGTGGCCAAATCCACTTAACCCATTTTTCATAAGGTATTTTTGCAATTCCCAAACAGGCAATCAAAACGCCGGAAGTGGGAATAATCATATTAGTAAAACCGTCTCCAAATTGGAAAGCCAATACACTTGCTTGTCTGGAAACACCAATTAAATCAGAAAAAGGAGCCATAATTGGCATGGTTAACGCTGCTTTTGCTGAGCCTGAGGGAATTATTACATTCAAGAATGTTTGAATGGCATACATTATTCCAACAGAAGATGTTTGCGATGTTGTTTCCATAGATTGAGAAAGAGAATACATAATACTGTCAATCAGTTTCCCGTCGCTGAGCACTACAATTATTCCTCCTGCTAATCCAACAACTAAAGCTGCCGACAGAATATCTTTCACTCCGCTGATAAATAAAGAAGTAATTTCGTTGGCTGATTTATTCATAGCAATACCGCAAAAAATACCCATTCCAAAAAACAGACTTCCAATTTCTTTCACATACCAAGCGTATCCCATAACGCCTACAATAAGAAATAGTATGGTGAAAAGCAGCAGATTTAATATAAAAAAATGCACTGATTTCCGTAAGCTAATAATCCCTAGAAAAGCAAAAAGAGCTGTTAAGATTGGGATAATGGGCATAGTGTAAATACTATTTCCTATTTGCAAGCTGCTGAAAGGGAAAAGATAAGATACTATAGCCATAATAATAACAAGAATTCCATAAGAAACCCAAGCAGAAAGGGGAGTGTGATAGCTTACTTCACTTTCACTAATAGATTTCTTCTTTCTCCAATACTCGTCAAGTTCATACATGGGAGAACGTTTGGGGTTTTTCTTTATTCTGGCAGCGTAAATCAAAACAAAGCTAAAACCAACAGCATTTATAAGCAACCAACAAAAGAGTCGGTATTCAATTCCGGAAAAGATTGGTATATCAGAAAGTCCTTGCGCAATTCCAATCGTAAAAGGATTGAGCAATGCGCCAGCAAAGCCAAGGTGTGCGGCAACATATACAAGACAAAGGCCGACAATGGAATCATATCCCATAGAAATTGCCAGCGGAATCATGATAATAACAAAAGCAATGGTTTCTTCGCTCATGCCAAATATTGCACCAAAAAGACTAAACATAAGCATAATCAAGACCATTACGATGTTGTTGACCCCGAAAAACCGCAAAAACTTAAAGCGTTCTAATTTTTTAGTAAAACGAAGAAAGCTAAAAATTCCAACATCCAGCGCTTTACTTTCATTCATTATCCAAAAAGCACCGCCAATCAATAAAATAAAAATGATAATATTGGATTGATTAACAAAACCATCGAAAATTGCAGAAAAAACTTGCCATGTTTGCGGTTCTGCTTCTAATCTTTGAAAACTGCCTTCAACGATAACAGACCTGCTGCTCCCGTCAGGAAGGATTTTTTCTGTGCGTTCAAATTCTCCTGCAGGAAAAAACCAGGTCATGATTGCTGCTACAATGATGATAAAGAAGATAATAACAAAGGTATGCGGAATTTTTTTAAACATTCTTTCAAATTCTTAGGTTAATTCGCCAAAAATACATATTTTCGCTAAACCAAAAAGAAAGAAATTATGAAGAAATTTGCCGTTATACTTTCCGGATGTGGAGTTTTTGATGGATCAGAAATCCACGAAGCTTGTTTAAGTCTTTTAGCTATTAAAAAACAAGGTTTTGACTACGATATTTTTGCTCCAGATTTCGACCAACATCATGTGATTAATCATTTCACCGGTAAAGAAATGAATGAAAAACGAAATGTTTTGGTTGAGTCTGCCCGAATTGCACGAGGACAAATTACTTCTCTTGACGAACTTGATATGGAAAATTATGCTGCATTGATTATTCCTGGAGGATTTGGAGTAGCAAAAAACATCTCTTCTTATGGAATCGACAGGGATGATTTTGAAGTAGATATTGAGGTAGAAAGGGTAATTAAAGAAGCTTATACACAAGGCAAACCAATTGGTGCGCTTTGTATTGCACCGGTAGTGATAGCTAAGATTCTTGGAAATGTTTTACTTACTGTTGGAGAAGACCAACAAACAATACAAGATATCGAAAAGATGGGTGCAAAGCACCAGAAAACAAAAGAAACAGAAGTCTTAATTGACAAAGCTTATAAAGTTGTTAGTACACCTTGTTATATGTTAGATGCTGACATTGTTCAAATAGCTGAAAGTGCTGATAATTTAGTAATAGCAGTCAAAGAAATGCTGTAAAGGATTGTTTTTATAATGCCTTGCTTTTTAATTCTTTAATTTTTGCTGCAATTTTATTGCTACTTATTCCACACAAGTCTCGTAATTGAGGAATGCTACCGTGTATAATAAATTCATCGGGAATACCAAGTTTTATTATTTCAATAGGATAATTTTTCAAGCTTGCATAGTCAGAAACAGCAGAAGCAAAACCTCCTATAATACTGCCATCTTCAATGCAAATTACAGTAGAGAAACGAGAGAATACTTCTTGAAGCAACTCTTCGTCAATAGGTTTAAGAAATACCATATTATAATGAGCAAAGGAAAGATTTTCTTTTGCTAGTATTTTTCGCGCTTCTATCACTTCTCTTCCAATTTCTCCAATGCTTAATACTGCAATATCTTTTCCTTCTTCAATACAATAGCCTTTTCCAATTTCCATTGCTTGCATTGGCTTTTTCCATTCCAAATGAGAACCTCTCCCTCTGGGATAACGAATAGCAAACGTTTTACCAGAAGCCTGAGCCGTAAACATTAAATTTCGGAGTTCTATTTCGTCAATGGGAGCAGAGATAATCATATTTGGAATAGTATGAAGATATGCTAAATCATAAGCACCATGATGGGTAGGTCCATCTTCACCAACCAAACCGCCTCTATCTATACAAAAAATGACAGGCAATTTTTGTAAAGCAACATCATGAATAACTTGATCATAAGCGCGTTGCATAAAAGTAGAATAAATGTTGCAAAAAGGAATAAATCCTTTTGCAGCCATGCCTGCAGCAAAAGTAACGGCATGTTGCTCTGCAATTCCAACATCAAAAGCGCGTTCCGGCATTTTTTGCATCATCAGGTTTAACGAACAACCTGTTCCCATTGCTGGTGTAATGCCAATTATCTTTTCGTTTTTTTCAGCTAATTCAATGATAGTTTCACCAAAAACATCTTGAAAACGAGGAGGTTTTTTATCTTCGTCTTTAATTAAAATACCCGTTTCAACATCAAATTTCCCCGGTGCATGAAAACGGGTTTGATCAATTTCTGCTTGTGGAAAACCCTTCCCTTTTATTGTAACACAATGTAAAACCTTAGGACCTGGAATATCTTTGATTTGATCCAATAAAAAAACCAAACGCGGTAAATCATGTCCGTTAACAGGACCAAAATAACGCAGATTTAAGGTTTCGAAAAAATTACTTCTTTTTAGTAAGGCGGACTTAATTGCGGTGTTGAATTTGTTAACAAACTTCCTAAACCAGGTTCTCTTTGTGGCTTGCCAAATTTTTCGCTTAATTTTATTATAGGCGTGAGAACTGGTAATATTGGTAAAGGATTTTTTTAAAGCTCCTACACCTTTGTCAATAGAAATTCCATTATCATTAATAATAATAAGTAAATTAGTATCAGAATCTCCGGCATGATTTAAAGCTTCAAAAGCCATTCCGCCACTGAGGGAACCGTCTCCAATAACAGCTATATGTTGTCTGCTTTTATTTCCTTCTAATTTTGATGCAATCGCCATTCCCAAAGCAGCAGATATAGAAGTGGATGAATGTCCAGTTCCAAAGGCATCGTATTCGCTTTCTGATCTTTTTGGGAAACCGCTAATTCCCTTAAATTGCCTGTTACTTTGAAAGTCTTTTTTTCTGCCAGTAAGAATTTTGTGTGCATAGGCTTGGTGACCAACATCCCAGATTATCTTATCATCAGGAGTGTTAAAAACATAATGCAGGGCTACACTTAATTCTACAACACCAAGCGCAGAGCCAAGATGGCCGTTTCCCTTTGACAAAACCTCCAGTATATAACTGCGAATTTCTTCACAAAGAAAATGCATCTCCTCCTTTGATGTGATTTTTTTTAAATCAGCAGGAGAATTTATTCCATCTAAAACACTATGCTTTTTTTGTTCTGTCATTATCGTTTTGCAAAAATACTATTATTCACTAATTTTTCTAACAGAAGCTTTTAATTTTTGTTGTATTAAACAGATAAAAATTGTTTTTTTGCATATTGTTTTTTCAATAATGATTTTTTTTACAAGAGTATAATAGGAATCTTAAGGTATTTCTTCTTTTAGTGAAAAAAACCGAAAAAACAATGCTTAAAAATAAAAAAATATGAAAAGAACAAAGATTAAAGATATTCTGTTGTCAAATAGTCTAAAAGCAGAAAAAACCTTAATTAAAGGGTGGGTTAGAACAAAAAGAGAAAGTAAAAACGTTGTTTTTATCGCTTTAAATGATGGATCTTGTTTGCAAAATATTCAAATAGTCTTGGATATGGATAAATTCCAACAACTGGAATTGCTACAAAAAATTCATACTGGAGCATCTTTATCTGTTCATGGATTAATTAGCGAATCTTTAGGCAGTGGACAGAAATATGAAATTATTGCTGATCAAATAGAAGTATTGGGAGAAGCAAATCCAGAGGAATATCCTCTTCAGCCCAAAAGACATAGCCTTGAGTTCTTGAGAGAGCATGCTCATCTTCGTTTCCGAACAAATTTATTTGGCGCGATAACACGTCTTCGACATGCAATGATTTTTGCCATTCATACTTTTTTTAATGAAAAAGGCTTTGTTAATATACATTCTCCAATTATTACTGGCTCTGATGCAGAAGGCGCAGGAGAAATGTTTCGCGTTACAACACTTCCTGCTCAAAATCCACCTGTAACAGAAGATGGCAAAGTGGATTATTCAAAAGATTTCTTCGGAAAAGAAACAAACTTAACGGTTTCTGGTCAACTTGAAGCCGAATTAGCAGCACTTGCGCTAAGTGAAGTTTATACTTTTGGACCAACATTTAGAGCAGAAAATTCAAATACTACAAGGCATCTTGCAGAATTTTGGATGATAGAACCCGAAATGGCTTTTTATGATATCCATGATAATATGGATTTGGCAGAAGAAATGTTGAAGTATCTTGTTAATTATGCCTTGCAACATTGTAAAGACGATTTGCTTTTCTTAGAACAACGATTAATTAATGAAGAAAAGCAAAAGAAAGCAGAAGAAAAATCTGCTATGAATTTGATAGAAAAGCTTCAGTTTGTTGCGGAAAGCGAATTTGTTCGTGTTAGCTACACAGAAGCAATAGATATTTTGAAGAATTCAAATCCAAATAAAAAAGGGAAATTCGCATTTCCAATTGAAAAATGGGGAGCAGACTTGCAATCTGAACACGAACGCTATTTAGTAGAAAAACACTTTAAAAAACCAGTGATTTTAACGGATTATCCTAAAGAAATCAAAGCTTTTTACATGAAGCAAAACGAGGATAATAAAACCGTTAGGGCGATGGACGTCTTGTTTCCACAAATTGGTGAAATTATTGGCGGATCTCAACGAGAAGAGAATTATGATAAATTATTGAACAGAATTAACGAATTAAATATTCCGCAAAAAGATTTATGGTGGTTTTTGGAAACCAGAAAATTTGGAACGGTTCCGCACAGTGGTTTTGGACTTGGATTTGAGCGCTTGATGCTCTTTGTCAGTGGAATGACAAATATAAGAGACGTAATTCCTTTCCCCAGAACACCCAAAAATGCAGAATTTTAAGAAAAACTTGAAAATAAGATAAAAAATCCCTATCTTGCATAGCTAAGTAAAGATACAAAAATGTTAAACCAGAAATTACAACAGAAATTACTGCAAAAACTGTCTCCACAACAGATACAGTTGATGAAGCTATTGCAAATCCCCGCAGTTGCTATCGAACAAAGAATAAAACAGGAAATTGAAGAAAATCCGGCATTAGAAGAAACCGCTGATAGTGAAAACGAAAAAGAATACGAAGAGTATGATGATGATAAAAAAGATGATAGCAGCGAATTGCAAAATGATGAATTTGACTTAAACGATTATATTGACGATAACGAAATTCCATCATACAAGCTTTATGCTAACAATCAATCTTCTGACGATGAGGTAAGAGACATCCCTTTTTCTTCTGGTGTTAGTTTTCACGATACCTTAAGAACACAGCTTGGACTTCGGACTCTTACTTCAAAGCAACTTGAAATAGGCGAATTTATCATTGGAAACATTGACGAATCAGGCTATATTAAAAGAGAAACAGTAGCGATGGTCGATGATTTGATGTTTAGTCAAAACATGGAAGCAACAGCAGATGAAATAGAAGAAGTATTAGCTATTATTCAGGATTTTGATCCGCCTGGCGTCGGGGCAAGAAATTTACAAGAATGTTTATTACTACAACTCGATAGAGAAAAAACCTCGCACCAAAACTACAAGAATGCTAAGCTTATTTTAGAGCGTTTTTTTAATGAATTTACAAAGAAGCATTATAGTAAAATCATCAAAAAATCAAATATTTCTGAAGAAGAACTTAAGCAAGCAATTGAGCTTATTCTTACCCTTAACCCAAAACCAGGAAGCACGCTAAATGAAGGAAGTCGGATTAATCAATATATTATTCCTGATTTCTACATTTCAAATAACGATGGAGTATTAGAATTAAGTCTCAATAACAGATATGTGCCGGAATTGCGCATAAACAGAAGCTATTCTGAAATGCTGGAGAATTTCAGCTATAATAAAAACAAGACAGAAGAGGACAAGCAGGCGGTAATGTTTGTTAAACAAAAAATAGATTCTGCAAAATGGTTTATTGACGCTATCAAGCAAAGGCAAAACACACTTCATGTTACCATGGAAGCAATAATGAACTTTCAAAAAGAATATTTTTTAGATGGAGATGAAACTAAGCTAAAACCAATGATTTTGAAAGATATTGCCGAAATTGTGGGGCTCGATATTTCCACTATCTCACGTGTGGCAAATAGCAAATATGTCCAAACGCCCTATGGTACTTTTCTTTTAAAAAGCTTTTTTTCAGAATCTATGCAAACAGACTCCGGAGAAGAAGTTTCTACAAGGGAAATCAAGAAAATTCTATCCAATAGTGTGGAAAAAGAAGACAAGCAAAAACCATTAACCGACGAACAATTGGCAGCTTTGTTGAAAGAAAAAGGATATAATATTGCAAGAAGAACTGTTTCCAAATACCGCGAGCAATTAAGCATTCCTGTGGCAAGATTGAGAAAAGAGCTATAGATTATGGAGAAAAAAACAGCTACCATTATTTCGTATATTTTTCATCCCTTATTTATTCCAACTTATATCTATTTACTTTTATTTTCTCAGTCTAATTTTTTCACTTTAAGCTTAACAGCCCATGGTCAAAGAGTTGTTTTATTACTAATCTTTATCACAACCGCTTTAGCTCCTTTAGCAATATTGTTGTTGTTATTTAAAAACACAGCAATAAAAGAAAAACTAATAATGGAAAAAAGGCAAGAACGGATTTTGCCTTTAATTATATGCACGGTTTTTTATTATGCAAATTATTATATTCTGGCAAATGCTCAGCTTCATCCCGTTTTTCAAGTGCTAAATATTGTTTTATCATTAAACATTGTTGTTGCTTTAATTATTAGTTTTTTTATAAAAATAAGTTTGCATAGCATTGCTTGGGGTGCTTTTGTTGGAATATTAATCGCCATCAGCATATTGTTTCAAACGCCGTATTTTATTGGAATTCTTCTTGCTATTTTTATTGCTGGCACGGTAGCAACATCCAGATTAATAGTAAAATCCCATCAGGAAAAAGAAATCTATCTTGGTTTTCTGACGGGATTATTAATAAGTTCAGCTGCTTTTTTCTTGTATTTTCTTTAGAAACTTAAGCTAACACCCAGATTTATTGGATACATTTGAGGACCGTAATCGTCAAATAGTGAGGTTAAAGAGTAAGATCCAAAAAGAGCGTAATTTTTCCAGCCTAATTTAGCTCCAACGCTTGCTCTATATTTTAGAATAGCAGGAATATTCTTTATCTTTTGGGTTAATTCATAATCAGCACCTAGATTGGGATCGTCTCCTTTATATTTTGTATGCGAACTAATAAGATAACCAAACTTTCCAAACACGCTGAATTTCATTCCGTTGACATGGCGATAGCGGAATTCTATTGGTAAATCAATATATGCAGTAGTAAGTTTATTCGTTTTGTAAGTTAGTGCTTCCGGTACCGTTTTTTTGATTTTATCAAAACCTATTTCACCTGTTAGTTCTCCCAAGCTATCTCTTTCACGATATGGTTGGGCATCGCTATAAACATTGTAAATGCCGAAGCCAAAACCATAAGCAAAACTAAATCTGGAGGAAGAAATAGGCATATCAATCATCATATTGATGTTTATCCCGCGGCTAAAGCCATAAAGAGTCATGCTGTCTGGCAAGTCTTGCCACAATTGGTAGTATAAATCAACACATAAACGATCTGATTTTTTCATTTTATCAGAAATGTCGAAGCTAAATTCATCTCCACTATCTTCTTGAGAAAAAGCTGTTAATGAAAAAACAGCGACGAATAAAAAGACTAATAATTTTTTCATTTTTTGTATTTTTTATTTAAAACTTTCAATTATTTTGCATTGCTATCTAACAAAAATTATTCCTATTATTTTTTAAATACTATCTTTTTTGTCTTTAACGATATTATATAAAAACTCTCTGGCTCTGAAAAGCTGAGCTTTTACTGTTCCAAGAGGTAAATCAAGTTCTTCGGCTATTTCTTCATAAGAATATTCCATAAAATACCGAAGTTCAACAAGTTTTTTGTAGTGAGGTTTAAGTTTATCAACTACTTCTCGTATTTTCTCCTTTTTTTGTGTTTTAATAAACGATTCTTCAGGATCTGGTTGTGTGCTTACAATGTTTTGAGAAAAATCCATTTCGTTTTCTTCATCGGTAGAACTTGCATTTGCTAACGCTCTTTTTTTCTGCTTTCTGATATAATCAATACAATTATTAGAGGCAATTTTAAACAACCATGTAGAAAAGGCATAATTGGGTGTGTATTGATCCAAACTTTTGAATGCTTTTCCAAAAGCCTCAATAGTAAGGTCTTCTGCGTCAGATTGATTGTTTGTCATTTTGAGCAGCATGAAATAAATAGAATCGCGATAAAGCTTCATAAGTTGAGTATAAGCTTGCTGGTCGTTGTTCTTTCGAGCCGACGTTACTAATTCAAAATCCCGTAATGCTTTATCTGTCAAATTCAAACTCTTTTCCACTGTGCGGTTTTTTTATTTCTAGTTGTTGCAATTATAATTGGCAATAAAAATACCAAAAAGAATTCTATTAATGGCGAAATTAATAATAATTTGCTTTCATTTAACCTAATCATTGATTTTTTAAAAATTATTAAGCACGCAATTTGCTTTATTATAAATAACGCTAAGACTAGGGCAATATTGTATGTAAATGCTATTAGGATAATAAAAGACAGGTAAAATACAAAAAGAGAAATGGCATACGTTAGCAAGAAAAATTTGTGCTTGTTTTTGTAAAATTTTCCACTGAGAAAGTGCCTTCTTTTTTGATTAACCCAAGTTTTCCATGTTTTTTTGGGAATAGAAATAGTATGGGCTTCTTTTGAAAATTCAATAGCGACGTTTGAAGATGTTGAGCTTTGGTTTATAAACAAATCATCATCTCCTGAAATAATATGATAATGCGAACTAAAGCCTTTGTTTTTTAAGAATAGAGATTTTTTATAAGCAAGGTTTCTCCCAACACCCATATAGGGCATTTTAATTAATGCATAAGAAAAATATTGAATAGCGGTGTGGATTGTTTCAAAACGAATACAAGCATTTAGAAATCCTTTGGTTTTTTTATACTTTCCGTAGCCTAAAACTATTTCTTTTTTATTAGAAAAATGGGATTGCATTTGTCTCAACCATTGCTTAGATGATGGAACACAATCGGCGTCACTAAGCAATAAACACTCGTTTTTTGCTTCTTTAATTCCTAAAGCTAATGGAAATTTTTTTCCCTTAAAGAAGTTTTTGTTTTCATTTTCCAAACGTAAATATCGTAGATGAGCATTGTTTTGTTGGAAATTTTTTATCACTTCTTCTGTTTCGTCGTTGGAATTGTCATCAACAATAATTACTTCATAATTAGGATAATCTTGAGATAAAAAAGCAGGTAAATGTTTTTCTAAAAGATGAGACTCGTTGCGCGCACATATAATGACACTAACAGCTTCCGTTTTATACTCTTCTTTTTTGTTTTTTGGGAGAGAAGAAAAGGCAAAACGAGAAAAAACAATAAAATAATACAATAATAAAATGAGAGATGTTAAGGCAAATAACAAAGCCAAGTAAAATAATGGTTGTTGTATGTTAAAATCGAATTCCCACATATAAATAATTACAAACCTAGTGCTTTTTCAATTCCCTTTTTTCTATAGATGAAAATTTTATTAACTTTTTATTGTCATTAAATTTATGAATCAAAATTAAGCCTTTGTTAAAATAACAACAATACCTATTCTTTACTCCAGCTTAAAGCAGTTGCCACTTTATTGACTCTTACCCCTTTTCCCAACGAAGGATTGTTTTTTGCTACTTTAATAGATATGCTTTCAGCATTTTGGAAATGGGTTTTTATATTCTCTATAATTCGTTGACAAAGATTTTCTAATATGAAGGAGGGCTTGCTCATTTCCTGCTGAACAATTTCAAATACTTTTTGATAATCCAAGGCATCATTAATATTGTCTGATTTTTCCGCAATCAACGAATTATAATCAATAATAACATCGACAACAAAGAGATTACCAATAAGTTGCTCTTCTTTAAAACATCCATGTTTTGCATAAAATTCTATGCCCTCAATAAATATTTTTGCCATAGTATAAAAAGATTTAGTGCAAAGATGAATTTTTTTCTTGAAACAAGAAGCCATGGAGATTTTTTTCTTCAGGATTACACACAAATCTTTAACAAATAAGAGAAAAAGTCAAAAATTCTTATTACTCTTTAAGAAAAGGGTTTAACTTTGCCTAGAAAAAAAAACAGTAGATTTCCTTATCGTATTATGCAAAAAGAAGAGAAGAATACAGATGCCAAAAAAAACAAAGAATCCTTAAATTTTTTGGAACAAATTATCGAAGAAGATCTGAAAAACGAAACATATAGCGGAAAAGTTCACACCCGTTTTCCTCCAGAACCAAACGGATATCTTCATATTGGACATGCAAAATCTATTTGTTTAAATTTTGGATTGGCAGAAAAATATAACGGAAAATGTAATTTACGTTTTGATGACACTAATCCAACAAAAGAAGAAACAGAATATGTTGATTCTATTAAGGAAGATATAAAATGGCTTGGCTTTGAATGGAACGGCGAAGCTCATTATGCTTCAGATTATTTCCCACAACTATATGAATGGGCACAATTGCTTATCAAGAAAGGTAAAGCATACGTTTGTGATATGACCCAAGAAGAGATGAGTGCAGCAAGGGGTACCCCTACAAGACCAGGAAAAGAAAGTCCTTATCGAAATAGAAGTGCTGAAGAGAATCTGGATTTATTAGAACGCATGAAAAACGGCGAGTTTAAAAACGGAGAAAAATCTTTACGTGCTAAAATAGACATGGCTTCGCCCAATATGCACATGAGGGATCCCGTTCTTTATCGCATTATTCACGCCAACCACCATAGAACAGGAGATGAATGGTGTATTTATCCAATGTATGATTATGCACACGGACAATCCGACTATATTGAAGGAATAACACATTCTATCTGCACTTTAGAATTTGAAGTTCACCGCCCATTATATGAATGGCTATTAGAGCAAATCGTTGAAACAGAATACAGACCCAAACAAAGAGAGTTTGCTCGCTTGAATGTGTCTTATACTGTTATGAGTAAAAGAAAACTTTTGCGGTTGGTTAAAGAAAACTTTGTCGCAGGCTGGGATGATCCACGAATGCCGACCATTTCAGGCTTTCGAAGAAGAGGCTACACTCCAGAATCTATTAAGACTTTTGCGGAAAAAGTAGGTGTGGCTAAAAGAGATAATTTAATTGATGTGTCTTTGTTAGAATACTGTGTTCGGGAAGACCTAAATAAAAAAGCACAACGGCGTTTTTGTGTGCTAAATCCAATTAAACTAATTATTACAAATTATCCTGAAGGAGAAACGGAGAAAATCATTGCCCCAAATAATCAGGAAGATGAAAATGCTGGAAGTCGTGAATTGTCTTTCTCTCGAGAGTTATATATTGAGAGAGATGATTTTATGGAAGATCCTCCTAAGAAATATTTCCGTTTATCACCAGGCAATGAAGTTCGATTAAAATACGCTTACTTTGTTCGTTGTGAAAAAGTAGAAAAGGATGAAAACGGAGAAATCAGTACTATTTATTGCACCTATGATTCCTTGTCAAAAGGAGGAAAATCCCCTGATGGTAGAAAAGTTAAAGGAACCATTCACTGGGTTGATGCAACAAACACACAGGATGTTGAACTACGGCTGTATGACAGGCTTTTTATTAAGGAAGAACCAGATGATCTTGAAGAAGGAGAAGATTTTATCGATTATCTAAATCCCGATTCTTTGAAAATTATTACAGCTAAGGCTGAAGCTTCATTGTCGGAATCTGAAAGGGGAGAATTCTTCCAGTTTGAGAGAAAAGCCTATTTTTGTGTTGATAAGGATTCAACAGCTGAGAAAACAATACTTAATAAAACCGTTGACCTTAAAGATAGTTGGGCAAAAATATCGTCAAAATAAAGTATATTATTATGAAATTATTCTTTTCCGTTTTATGTAGTCTTTTCTTTTTTACTGTTTTTGCACAGGAACATACTGTGGACAAAGCTCTTGAGTTTATGAACAACGAGCAATACACAGAAGCAGAAGAAGTTTTAACAAAAATTATAGAAAACACCCCAGAAAAAGCAAAAGCTTGGTATTACTTAGGAGCGATTTATACTGATGTTTATCAGATGCATAAAGAAGCTCTTGTTTATTTTGATAATTGTTTAAATGCATTAACTAAACAGCCAGATTTCTCCAAAAAAGACTTATCAATGGCATATTATGGGATAGGAAATGCTTATTTTGGTTTGGAGAAAAACCAAGAAGCTTATGAGTATTATGAAAAAGCTTATAATAATAACAAATCAATGGAGATTGCCATTCTAGGAATGGCACAGTGTAAACAATCAGAAGAAGAATACAAACAATCCTTAAAAATATTAAACAAAATTAATCAAATTGAAATTCAAAAAAGTGAATTTTTGAATAGTTATTTAGAGTTGTTAGCTTTTGCCGAATATATGCAAATGAATTATGACAAAGCAATCGAAACATATACAAAACTGATTGAAAGTGAAGATAGTGTAGCTTATTTTTTCTTGTTAAAAGGAATGTCTGAAGTTTGGATAAATATGGAAGAAGAGTCTGCTATTTCTTTACAAAAGGCTTTGAGTTTGGACACGAATGATACGGAAGCCTATTTGTCTCTTGCTATCTGGACTGACGTTTTTCATGATGATGAGGTAGAAAAAATCATTTCTTATACTACTAAAGCAATTGAAAAGGATAAAGAAAATGCAGATGCCTATTATTTAAGAGCATTTGTAAAAACAAAAAGCTATGATAAAAATGTTCGCTACAAAGATGTTTTCACCTTAGAAGAAATTATTACAGATTACGAAAAAGTTTTAAGTATTGACCCGCTATATTATGAAGCCTATTATGGAATGGCTTATGCTTATAGCATTTTTTATCAATCAGAAAAAGCATGCCAAATGTATGAGAAAGGGAAAAAGCTACTTGCATTACCAAGTGAATTTAAGTTCTTAAAGAAAAAAATACGTTGTTAAATAATCAAATTATAAAACCCTTGTTTTAATATTTATTAAATTAATAATACTGCGGATGAAAACAATAAAAGATGTAAACTTTAAAGGCAAAAAAGTTCTTATTCGTGTTGATTTTAATGTACCATTAAACCACAATAGACAGGTTACAGACGATACCCGAATAAGGGAGTCGGTTTCAACAATTACCAAGGTCCTCGATGATGGAGGGTCTGTAATTCTTATGTCGCATTTAGGAAGACCTAAAGGAGGTTTTGAGTACGATTACTCCTTAACCCCCATAGTTCCAATTGTTTCCAGATATTTGAAGCGAGATGTAATATTCACTCGTGATTTGTTTGGTCCCAAAACCTTTGAATATGCAAAAGCGCTTAAACCTGGGCAGGTTATTTTATTAGAAAATTTACGATTTTATCCAGAAGAAGAAGCTGGAGATGAGAATTTTGCTAAGGATTTAGCATCTTTAGGAGACATTTATATAAACGATGCCTTTGCTACATCGCATAGAGCACATTGCTCCGTTGCAGTGGTTCCAAAATACTGTAAAGAAAGTTATTTTGGATTGTTGTTGGAGAATGAATTATTGAATTTAGAAAGAGTATTGAAGTCAACAACTTCTCCTTTTACTGCAATTATTGGTGGAGCAAAAGTGTCTAACAAAATCAACATTATTGAAAACCTGATTGATAAGGTAGATAATATGATTATCGGAGGCGGAATGGCTTTTACTTTTATAAAGGCTCTAGGAGGGAAAATAGGATCTTCATTAATTGAAGAAGACAAAATTGAAGATGCTAAAAACATGGTTCAAGAAATGATGTTGAAAGGAGTTAATTTGTATTTGCCAACTGACGCGCAGGTAGCAGAAGGTTTTTCAAACTCAGCAAATTTTAAAACAGTGGCTGCGGACAATATTCCCAATAAATGGATGGGCTTGGATATTGGTCCTAAATCATGTAGGCGTTTTGCAGAAATTATTAACGATTCTCACAAAATTTTGTGGAATGGTCCTATGGGCGTTTTTGAAATGTCCAATTTCAAGCAGGGAACAAAAGCCATAGCAATTGCTGTTGCCTCTGCAACCATTAGCGGAGCCTTTTCTTCAGTTGGCGGTGGTGATTCGGTTGCTGCAATCAATCGGTATAAGTTGGCCGACCAAATTAGTTATGTTTCTACTGGCGGTGGTGCCATGCTAGAATACCTAGAAGGCAAAGAATTGCCCGGAGTTAAGGCTATTTGGAGTCCAAACACAGACAAATCATAAATGAAATTCCCTTTAGCTATTAAGGATATTGATTTTAGAGAGTTGTTAAAAGGAGGAGGAGTCTCCTTGTTTTTTAAAGGATTTGGAGTTCTGGCTAGTATTATCTTTACCAAATTAATGAATAGATGGTACGGAGTTGATGCCTATGGTTTTTTTATGACCTTTTGGTCAATACTAATGGTGGTTTCTGTAATTGCTAAACTTGGATTCGACTCGTCAATTGTTCGATTTATAGCTGCTTACAAAGCAAAAGGAGAGAGCGAAAAGATAAAAAGCATTTATCGGTTTTCTTATTTTACCGTATTTCTTGTTAGTGCTTTTTTGAGTTTTGCAATATTCTTATTTTCTAAACCATTATCAAATGTGTTTTTTGATCAAGATTATAGTTTTTGTTTTATATTAGTTGGTGTATTAATTATGCCTTTTGCCCTTATGAATTTGAACGCTGAAGCAGCAAAAGGACTGAAAAACATAACTGCTTTTTCTTTGTTTCAAAACGGAACGATTTATCTTCTTACAACAATAATAATACTTGTTTTTAAATATTATACTACATCTACCTATTTAGATATCGTTTATAGCTTTATTCTTGCAATACTTATCCTTTATCCAATTAGTCAAGTTGTAATTTATAAAAACTTTAAAAAGAGACTGAGTAATGCTAAGCCTAGTGTAAACTTAAGTAGAATGAGTAAAAAAAAGCTTTTACTCATTACCCTTCCTATGGTATTAACCAATTCTTTATTTATGATAATGAGTTGGACAGACACCATAATGTTAAGTGCATTTTCAACGAATCAATCCGTTGGAATTTATAATACAGCACTAAAAATAGCTGCTTTTGGATCTGTTTTTTTAGTTGCGTTCAATAACATTGCAATGCCAAAATATGCTGAGTTATATGAAAATAAAAACAAATTATTATTAAAGTTCTTTGTAAAAAGAACAACAACCGTGATTTTTTTGGCTTCACTACCCTTTTTCATCTTAATATATATATCACCATCCTTTTTGTTAGCATTAATGGATTTAAACAAAGAAGAAGTGTGGAGTGGAGTATTCCCCTTATTAATACTAAACACAGGATTTCTAGTCTCCGTTATTTCAGGAACGACCATTCAGTTATTAAACATGGTTGGTCAGCAAATGACAGCATTATATATTTTATTATTTGGGACAGTGCTTAATGTTGTGCTTAATTATTTGTTAATTCCGCTTTATGATATTAATGGTGCAGCTGTAGCAACTACACTTACCACCATATTATGGAATGTAATAGCTGTAGTTTTTGTGTTTAAACGATTGGGTTTTTCTACATACCCAAGTTTTAAATTGAAATAAAGAGGGATATTTTAATCTTTTGTAAAACAGGGAAATTTTGTCGTTTTTTATTTTTTCTTTTGAGCCCAAACGAACTCAGCAAACCCATACCAGTCCCAATAAACGCTTCCCATCACATAGCCATATTTAATTAAGTTATGTGCAATTTTTAATGGCATAATTAGAATGTTAAAAAAATCTCTTCTTATCCCTGATTGTACTACTTGAAAACCATTGTTTTTTAAAAGACACTCGAGTTCACTAATATCATACAATCTTACATGTGTCGGATCGTCATAAAAATTCAAAGTTCCTTTTTTACTCGGAAATTTAGTGCTTTTTTTAGAAGGGTATTCAATATATATAAATGCATTTTGTTTTAATTTTTCTGTAAGAGCTTCTATTACTTTGTCTCCATTTTGGAGATGTTCAATTATTTGAACGAATAAGATTGCATCATAAAAATTGTTTGGTATTTCATCAAAGTTTAGTTTCGTAAGATCCATTTTGAAAAAACGATCCATATTTTCTAAATCTTCTTTGCTATAATTATAACTATCGTCTAAATCAATTCCATGATAAATTGAGCCTGGAAAGCTTTTCCTAAACTTACTAGGAGAATTATTTCCTGAACCTACGTCTAAAACACAAATATCCCTTTTTTTATACGCTTTCTTAATGCGTTTATATCTAGTTTGAACTAGCGGTAATCTTAACATTTCTCTTTTTCCTCACCGATAAAATTAGACACTTTAAGTTTTGGTGCAACAATTGGTGCTAAAGCAGAAACAGGATGATAAAACAAAGAATTCTTTCTGGTTTCTGCTTTTAAAATAACAGCCCTGTCATCAACGCGATTTATCACATAAAACAAGCAACTCAAAAGAAAGGCGGCTTTTAATGCTCCGAAAACCAAGCCTCCAATTTTATTAATAAAGTTTAGAGAGCTTGCTTTGATAAGTTTTTCAATGGATTTTCTTACCAATACAACCAGAAAAATTACTCCAGCAAAGGTTAGAACAAAAGCCACTACATTGATGTATTTCTCACTAATAGAAAGCCAACAAGATATTTTTTCTCCAACAAAATGAGAAAAATTTGCAGCAATAAAAATACCGCCAATCAAAGCAAATAATTGAGCAATTTCATTTACAAATCCCTTGGAAAGACCTTTGTAAGCAAACCAAACAACAGGGATAATGATAATTATGTCTATGAAATTCATTTGTAAAGCAGTTATAAAAAAATTGTTTATTGTTTCGTTTGTTTTAATCGCTTAGTTAACTCTGTTGCATAAACAAAGTCGTTAATTTCCTTGTTATCACTGTGTAATATTTCTTGATTATTTCCTTCCCACCAGAGTTTTCCTTTATAAATAAAAACAATATTATCTCCGATTTCCATCACAGAATTCATATCGTGGGTATTAATTATCGTTGTAATATTAAATTCTTTTGTGATTTCGTAAATCAGCTTGTCTATTAGTATCGCCGTTTTGGGATCCAATCCAGAATTAGGTTCATCGCAAAAAAGAAAACGAGGATTCATAGAAATAGCACGCGCAATGGCAACTCTTTTTTTCATCCCACCGCTGATTTCGTCAGGAAAAAGTTGGTTAACGTCTTTTAAATTAACCCTTTCTAAGCAAAAATTAACCCGCTTGATTTTTTCCTCTTGAGTTTGTTTTGTGAACATGTTTAGAGGAAACATTACATTTTCCTCCACAGTCATAGAATCAAAAAGAGCACCACCTTGAAACAACATCCCAATTTCTTGGCGAATGATTTTTTGTTCTTCAACTCCCATTGCTGAAAAATTCCTATCATTATAAAAGACATCTCCCTTTGTTGGTTTGTGAAGACCCACCAAACATTTCATAAAAACGGTTTTGCCAGAACCTGATTGACCGATAATCAAATTGCATTTTCCTTCTTCAAAATTGGCGCTGATATCGTGTAAGACTTCAGTGTCTCCAAAAGATTTTGATATGTTAACAGCTTTTATCATCCTAGCATTAGTTGAGTTAAAACAAGATTAACAAAAATAATAAGAATGCTGCTTCTAACCACAGCTTTAGTACTGTTTTTGCCCACTTCTGTAGAGCCGCCCCTAACAGAATAACCGTAATAAGCAGAAACCGAGGTAATGATAAAGGCAAAAAAGACGGTTTTAATAATTGCATAAAATAATTCAAAAGGAACAAAAAAACTTCTAATCCCTAAAACATAAGTTTCTACAGTGAAGCTTTCCGAGCCAAGAAAAGCAATCATCCATCCTCCGCCTACTCCTAAAAAGATACTTATAATAATCAAAATAGGAATAATAAAAACAGCAGCAACAATTTTTGGTAATACCAAATAATTTGCAGAATTAATGCCCATAATTTCCAATGCATCAATTTGCTCGCTAACACGCATAGAGCCAATTTCGGAGGCAATACGTGAACCAATTTTGCCGGCTAATATTAAACATACAATGGTGGGAGAAAACTCTAAAACAATAGATTGTTTTGTAATATAACCGACAGTGTAGTCAGGAATAAGCGGAGTATCAATGTTATAAGCAGTTTGAATAGCAATCACTGCACCCATGAAAATCGAAATAATAAAAACAATTCCCAGAGAATCCAAGCCAATAAAGTCAATCTCATTAATGGTTTGACGCCAAAAAATCTTCTTTTTTTGAGGTTTGCTAAAGACAC
>CAZJZP010000010.1:0-21579 GCA_964550505.1 uncultured Prolixibacteraceae bacterium
AGCCTTCGGAATTGCAAAAATAGCCTGTGGAATTTGCTATTTACCCTGTGGAATTACAAAAATAGCCTTCGGAATACGAAAACTTTCTTATTTTTGTTATCTATACATGAAGCGAAAAAAAATAAATAGCTCTTTTTTGCTGGCAGCAGCTGTGTTTTGCCTTATCTATTGCTTAATTGCGCTGCCTAATCATTATTTATTTCGCACAGCAACACTGGATTTGGGTCTCTACACCCACAATATGTACGATTATCTCCACTTCCGCTTTGCAGATACGGCTATTTTTCAAGAAAATGCTATAAATCAGCTAGCAGATCATTTCGATATCTACCTTATGCTTTTTTCGCCTTTGCTGCTTGTTTTCGGAACATACAGCTTATTGATTATACAAATTGCAGCCCTGCTTTTTGGTGGTTTTGGTATCTATAAACTGAGTCTTTTATACAGTAATAACAAAACACATGCACTGCTTTTTGCGGTCTTTTTATGGAGCTTCTTTGGCGTTTTTTCAGCCGTAAGCTTCGATTATCACAGTAATGTGGTGGCAGCGATGCTTGTTCCCTGGTTTTTGTACTTTTTCAAAAAACAAAAGTATTGGCAAGCATGGATTTTCTTACTTCTTGTTCTTATTGCAAAAGAAAATATGGCTTTATGGATGTTTTTTGTGCTTAGCGGTTTGCTTTGGGAATACAGAAAACAGAAAAAAGCCCTCTTACACTTAAGTTTTTTATCTGTCTTTTCTATTCTTTACTTTATCCTCATCGTTTTTGTCGTGATGCCATCAATGAGCACTGATAATACGTATCCGCATTTTAATTATAGTTATTTCGGTGATAGTCCTTTGGCAGTAATACAATCCTTTTTCAGTCAGCCCCTCTCCTTTTTACAACTGCTTTTCAGCAATCATTTACTGCATCCTGAAGCAAATTTCGTAAAAAAAGAACTGCTGCTGTTTCTCTTTTTTTCCGGTGGATTTTTATTGCTTTATAAAATCCAGTATTTGTGGATGATTATTCCGCTTGTCTTACAAAAATTTATGCACGATAATTTTATGATGTGGGGCGTTGGCTTTCATTATAATATTGAATTTGGAATTATTATTACACTTGCACTAATCTCTAGCATTCAATCCATTAAAAAAACAAAATGGAAAAACATCCTTTTGTATTCCAGTCTTATATTGTGCATTGCGGTGAGTTTTCGTTCTATGGATTACACCTACGGCTATAATGACAAAAAACGAGTGCGTTTTTATCAAAAAAGTCATTATCAAAAGGATTATAATGTAAAAGAAGTACACAAAGCCTTAAAAAGCATTCCCAAAAAAGCAGTGGTAAGTGCCATTCCAGTTTATACACCACATTTAGCCTTACGGGACAAATTGTATTCTTTCCCCATAATTAAAGATGCGGAATACATTGTTTTTTCTAAGAAGGAAACTGTATTTGGCTATTCGCAAGCATACTATATTCATATCACTGATAGCCTGTTAAACGACAAGAATTGGATAAGTGAAAAGAGCATAAATGGTTTTTACATACTGAAGAAAAACTAAGCAATTTTGCTTATTCCAATGAGCAATTTCCCGTTTTTCTGTATTTCAGCACAAATTCTTTGTTTACTCTATACTTCATGGATTTCATCCTGGCTATCAGATTGTCATCCTTATCTTTAATACAAAGCGCTAATTGTGTTTTTCCAGTATGCTTTTCAGCATCGTCTTTAATCTTTTGGATTAATTCATCATTCACTTCATCAATAGAAAGCTTTAATTGGCATTGATTTGCTTTTTCTTCAAAAACAGTATTCAGCATTTGAATTCTATTGATATTATAACGGATAATTTGCTTTTTTTCTTTGTCTTCAAAGATTTTCACTCTTCCACTAATCAAGTAAAAACTATCTTTATGTAAGAGTTTATAATAATTCATATAATCGTTTTTAAAGAGGAAGAATCTAAAATTATTGAAAAAATCTTCTATTTCAAAAACACCATATTTATCACCATTTTTAGTTTCTTTTTCCACCACACTGCTCACCACCCCTGCAATTCTAAAATCCTTTGTAATAAATTCGTTGGGTTCTTCTTTAAGTTTACGCAAATCGGTATTCGTAAAGTTTTCTATTTCTAGTTGATATTCATCTAATGGATGTCCGCTAAGAAAAATCCCGAGCACCGCATATTCTCTTTTCAGTTTTTCCATTCTCCCCCATTCCTCAACGTCTGGAATATTCGGTTCCATAATTTGAGTAGCTTCATCAGATTCGCCAAATAAACTTTGCTGAGAAGAATTTTGCATATCCTGATAATTGTGCGCATAACGCATCAATGTATCAATAAAGCTATTTCCTTCATTATCCTGCTCCAAAAATGCCGCGCGACTTTGTTCTCCGAGACTATCAAAAGCTCCCGCAAGAGCAAGTGCTTCCACTCCTTTTTTATTTACATAACGCAAATTTATTCTACGCATAAAATCAAAAATACCGCTGAATTTCCCATTTTCTTCTCTTTCTTCCACTATGGATTGAACAGCAGCTTCACCAACGCCTTTAATCGCACCCATTCCAAAACGGATATTTTTATTTTTATCAACCGTAAATTTATTGAAACTTTCGTTTACATCAGGCACTAAAACTTCTATTCCTCTGCTTCTGCAATCCTCCATAAACATGGCTGTTTTTTTAATGTCAGAGAGGTTTCTACTCAACACAGCTGCCATATATTCAGAAGTGTAATGTGCTTTTAAATAAGCTGTTTGGTAAGAAATATAGGCATAACAAGTGGAATGCGATTTATTGAAAGCATATTTTGCAAAAGCTTCCCAATCATGCCATATTTTTTCTAATTTTTCTTTAGGATGTCCATTTTTTTCTCCGCCTTCAAAGAATTTCGGTTTTAATTTATCCAGAATAGCATAAATTTTCTTTCCCATTCCCTTCCTTAAGGAATCTGCATCTCCCTTAGAAAAGCCAGCTAATTTTTGTGAAAGAAGCATTACCTGTTCTTGATAAACAGTAATTCCGTAAGTTTCTTTCAACAATTCTTCCATTTCGGGTAAATCATAGCTTATTTTCTCCTTGCCAAATTTACGACGAATAAAATTTGGGATATAATCCATTGGTCCCGGACGATAGAGCGCATTCATGGCAATTAAATCCTCAAATCTGTCTGGTTTTAAATCGCGTAAGTATTTTTTCATACCGTCGGATTCAAACTGGAAAAGACCAGTGGTATCGCCTTTGGCATACAATGCATAAGTATCTTTATCTTCCAAAGGGATATTGTTTATGTCGATATCCACTCCATGAGATTGTTTGATATTTTCCACCGCATCTTTGATAATAGAAAGGGTTTTTAAGCCCAGAAAATCCATTTTCAGCATTCCAACACTCTCGATTTGCTTGCCTTCGTACTGTGTAACTGCTAGTTTAGAGTCTTTGGCTGTGCAGATTGGAACATGTTCTTCAATATCATCACGACAAATAATAACTCCACAAGCGTGAACTCCAGTATTTCGGACTGTTTTTTCCAGTTTTTCAGCATTGTCAAGCAGGTATTTTTGTTCTATATTTCCGTTTTTACGAATATTATTTAATTCAGGGGATGTTTTATAGGCTTCATCAAAGCTAATATCGGGTTTTTCAGGAACCAATTTTGCGAGATAATCGGTTTTATCCAGTGGATATCGTTGCACACGACCTACATCTCGAATAGCCATGCGGGGAGCCATTTTCCCAAATGTAACAATATGTGCTACTCTTTTTTCGCCGTATTTTTGCACCACCCATTCCAAGACCTTTTCTCTGCCGTCTTCATCAAAATCGATATCCATATCAGGCATTGAAATCCTATCTGGATTTAAGAAACGTTCGAACAGCAAACCGTAACGCATGGGTTCAATAGCCGTGATTCCGAGCGAATAGGCAACCACAGAACCTGCGGCGGAACCTCTTCCCGGTCCAACAGCTACTCCCATCTCACGCGCAGCATTAATAAAATCCTGAACGATAAGAAAATATCCTGGGAATCCCATTTTTTTGATGGTTTCCAACTCAAAATCCATGCGTTCTGTTAATTCATCGGATATTTCGCCATAGCGTTGCTTCGCTCCTTCATAACTTAAATGCTTAAGATAATCATCCGCATCTGCAAAATTTTCAGGAATAGGAAAATCAGGCATAATCGGAGGATGATTGAGTTCAAAATCTTCAATTTTATCAACAATTTCTTGCGTATTAGTGATAGCTTCTGGAATATCCTTAAAAAGTTCCATCATCTCTTCCGGACTTTTAAGGTATTCTTCTCTGCTATACCGCATGCGCTTTTCGTCATCTACAAAGCTGCCAGTATTAATGCAAAGTAATCTATCGTGGGCATCAGCATCGTCTTTAGACACAAAATGCACATCGTTGCTAGCAATTAACTTCAGATTGTGCTTTTCTGCTAAGTTCACCAATTCTGCATTAACGAGTTGTTGTTTGACGAATACTTCATTATCAACCGCAGGATTTTCTGATTTGTGGCGTTGTAATTCCAAATAAAAATCTTCTCCAAATAATTCTGTAAAGCGAAGCAGTGTTTTTTCTGCCAATTCCATATTTCCGCTTAAGATGGCTTTTGGTATTTCGCCACCTAAACAAGCAGAAGAAGCAATTATCCCTTCGCTGTATTTTTCCAATAATTCCCAATCAATACGCGGATTATAGTAAAAGCCTTCCATCCATCCAAGAGAAACGAGTTTAATAAGATTTTTATAGCCTTTTTTATTTTTTGCTAATAAAATCAGATGGTAGCCTTTATCGTATTTATCTTTTTTATCAAATCTTGTGTCTTTAGCAACATACACTTCACATCCGAGAATAGGTTTTATAGAAAAAGCTTTAGCCGTATCGTGAAATAATTTAACGCCAAACATATTTCCGTGGTCGGTAATGGCTAAGGATTTCATTCCCTGCTGTTTGGCAAGATTAATCAGTTTAGGAATCTGAGAAGCACCATCTAGAACAGAAAACTCTGTATGGACGTGTAAATGTGTAAATTGCAGTTGTTCACTCATAGTTAAAAGAATCTTTGGAGGCAGTAATAAAAAATATGCTTCAAAGATACAATGAAAGAACGTTCCTTCGACAAAAGGATAATTTCAAAAAAAAACTGATAATCAGCTAAAAGAATAGAATGGTTAATATCTTTTGATTTTTGTTGATAAAATAAAAAAAGAGGTAAACAAAGAGTCAATTATCACTCAATATGCACTATAAAGATGCCTCTTTATTCAACAAACAAGCTATGGTGCATAGTTTTGAAAATGCCTTTTTCTTTTAATCTGTATTGTTTCACTTTCGCTATCGTAAGTATAAAAATGCTTTCTTTTTCTATTATCTGGTAGATTATTGTCAATATACTGATTCAGAAATAAATCAAAAATTGCCTGGGCGTGTTCTTTTGCTGCCTGCGAAGGCAAATTTACAATCTGCTGAAAATTAAGCGCTTCATATTCCTTATCATATAAAACTTCCAAACTTAAAAACTTTTTATAAAAGCGAACTTTGAGCTTATCCTGAATAGATTTATTCGCATAAAATGACTGCATTTCCGCATCTTCTTTGTTTAAGGAACTTAATTCTAACCAAAGATCGAAATCAATTTTAGTTATTGGATATTCAACAAAATATTCCAGTGTATCAAAAATTTCAGAAAAAACCATCACTTCTTGTGATTCTAGTAATTGCATTTGTGCAATATTTAACAAATAGCGCTCTTCTTTCATCTCTAAAAAAGGCAATAAAGAATCTACATTATATATTTCAAAGCCCAAATCTTGGAGATTGATAAAAAGAGTATCAAGGTATTGAACTCGCATCAAGGTTTCGTCTAAATAACGAACATATTTGCTATTTGCATAAAGCAATGAATCTTTTTGGTGTTGAGGATAACTTTCTAAATGCTGAATTTGATAGGGATTTGTATTTATCATATAACAAAATTCAGGTTCCATTATCAGTATTTTTATTGGCTCTTTATTCTCCATGTATTCCATTGCAATTTTCTTTTCTACACTACAACTTAGCAGTAAAGATAATAAGAAGAGGAATAAAAAGCATTTACGATAAAACATAGCACAAAAATAAGCCATTCTTTAATCTTACAAAATAGAATTTAGCTTAATACGGAAAAGAAAGCGATTTATTTTAACAAAGTTTTTTTGTTTTGCTGAAAATTGCCATTAAATTTGTTGCTGATTTGAAAAAGATACTTGTCATACAAACAGCATCACTTGGTGATGTAATTTTATCCACTTCGGTTTTGGAGAGCATCTATGCTTTGGATAACAATGTAGCCTTGCATATTTTAGTAAAAAAAGGCAATGAAGCATTATTTGCCAATCATCCATTTATTACGAAAATTCATGTTTGGGATAAAAAAAACAACAAAAGACAATCGCTTAAGCAAATCAGAAAAGAATTTCGGAAAATTGGTTTTGATTATATCTTTAACATTCAGCGGTTTTTCTCTACTGGTTTTTTAAGCATTCGTAGCGGAGCAAAATCTGTTGTTGGGTTTAAAAAAAATCCATGTTCGCTGTTTTTCAGCAAAGCTGTTAGGCATGATATTGGAAACAAAGTACACGAAATAGAGCGTAATCATCAATTAGTGCAAGCAGTTTTTCCTGATGAAGCCTTAAAAAAGCCAAAATTATATCCGAGTGAAAAAGATTTTGATTCCGTAAAAAAATATAAAACTTCAGCAGCATATTATTGTATTGCTCCCGCTTCTTTATGGTTTACGAAGCAATATCCGGTCGAAAAATGGGTTGAAATCATTGATATGCTGGATACAAATACGAATATTTATTTAAGTGGTAGTGCTGCAGACAAGGCTATTTGTCAAGAGATAATGCAGGAATCCACCCATCCTAATATTCATGATTTAAGTGCTTCGCTGAGTTTGCTAGAGCTTGCTGCCTTAATGCGTGATGCGGCAATGAATTTTGTTAATGATTCTGCTCCTTTACATATTGCTTCTGCGATGAATGCGAAACTTTGCAGTATTTTTTGCTCTACTACACCTGACTTTGGTTTTGGACCACTTTCGGATATATCGCATATTATTGAAGCAAAGCCTTATCCGCCGTGCAAGCCTTGTGGACTACACGGAAAAAAACATTGTCCGATAAAAACTTTTGATTGTGCTTATACTATTAATAAACAAGATATAATTGATTGCTTAAAATGAAAGAAGACATTGAAAAATCATTAGCAGTATTGAAAAAAGGAGGAACGATTTTGTATCCTACTGATACTTTATGGGGAATTGGTTGCGATGCAACCAATAAAGCTGCCGTAAAAAAGATTTTCAAAATAAAAAAACGTGTTGAAAAGAAAAGCATGATTATTTTGCTGGACGACCTGATGAAAATACCTCAATATGTTGACAATCCACCGGATATTGCATGGGATTTATTGGAGAAATTTGATCGTCCTACGACTGTAATTTATCCTAAAGCTATCAATATTGCAAAGCATTTAGCCGCTGACGATGGCAGTATTGCTATTCGTATTGTAAAACATCCTTTTTGCAATAAACTTTTGGAAGCTCTAGACAGACCTATCGTTTCATCCTCTGCAAATATCAGTGGAGAAAAAACACCAATATTATTTTCTGAGATTTCTCTTGAAATTAAGGAAAAAGTTGACTATATTGTGCAATATCAACAAGATAAAATTGAACAATTAAAAGCATCAACCCTTATTAGAATTAATAAAGACGGCAGTTACGACATATTACGAGATTAATGCAAGAGAAAATTCTTCCACATATTGACAAAGCTATCTACCGAAAGATATCGGAAATTGCAGCAAAGGATAATAATGAAGTCTATCTGGTAGGAGGATTTGTGCGTGATATTTTACTCGACAGAACATCTAAAGATGTTGATATTATGGTTGTTGGAAGTGGTATTAGACTTGCTGAAAAAGTATGTAACGCTTTTCCGGAAATAAAAAAAACTAGTGTTTTTAAATCTTTTGGGACAGCTATGTTACTATACCACGATTTACAAATTGAATTTGTAGGAGCACGTAAAGAATCATATCGCAGCGCATCCCGAAAACCAATTGTTGAAGACGGTAGTTTTTTAGATGATATTTCTCGCAGGGATTTTACAATTAATAGCTTATGTATTAGCCTTAACAAAAGTAATTTTGGCAGTATTATAGATGTTTTTGGGGGAATAAATGATATAGAGCAAAAGATTATTCGCACACCTCTTGACCCGGATATAACTTATTCTGATGATCCGCTACGAATGTTACGTGCTATTCGTTTTGCAACAGAATTAGATTTTACCATTGAGGAAAAATCCTATTATGCAATAAAAAGAAATGCTAAACGTATAGAAATCATTTCACAGGAGAGAATAAGCGATGAAATAAACAAAATATTGCTCAGCAAAATTCCGTCAAAAGGCTTGTTACTTTTAGACAAGCTCGAATTATTAGAATATATTATTCCTGAACTCACCGCCCTAAAGGGAGTTGAAAATATTGAAGGAAAAGGACATAAAGAAATTTTCCTGCATAGTTTACAAGTCTTAGATAAAATCGCTTTGCAATCTGATAATCTCTGGTTGCGTTGGGCTGCGCTAATTCATGACATTGGCAAAGCACCTACAAAAGCTTTTGATAAAAAAATTGGCTGGACTTTTCATGGACACGAATATGTAGGAAAAAAAATGGTAAAAACGCTTTTTAAACGCTTGAAATTACCGCAGAATGAATCGATGAAATATGTGCAGAAATTAGTCGGCTTACATTTGCGTCCTATTGCCTTAGTGGAAGATTCCGTAACGGATTCTGCCATTAGAAGATTGCTTTTTGAAGCCGGAAATGATATCGAAGATCTAATGATGTTGTGCAAAGCAGACATTACCTCCAAAAATGATTTGAAAATTAAAAAATATATTCGTAACTTTGAACATGTTCGGGAAAAGATGTTGGAAATCGAAGAGAAAGATCGAGTTAGAAATTGGCAACCACCAATTGATGGAAAAGAAATAATGGAGTATTTTGGTCTTGAAGCTTGTAAAGAAATCGGGATTTTAAAAAACGCCATCAAAGAAGCAATACTGGAAGGCACTATTCCCAACAATTATGATGCAGCATTTTCATTTATGCTGGAAAAAGCTAAAGAATTAAACATCCAAAAAAAATAAGATAATGGACAGTATTTATACATTCGAACTTTATATTGATGGAAACGAAGATTTTTACTCTGAATTTGCAATTGAGGGAAAAGATAATTTTGAAAGTTTTCACAATATTATTATAAAAAGCCTACATCTATCCAATAACGAAATGGCTTCTTTTTTTGTTTGTAACAACAAATGGGAAAAAGAAAAAGAAATTACTTTGTTTGATATGAAATTGGATGATGAATCGGAAAATATGGACTATATTTTGACGATGAGAAATACCAAAATAGCTGATGTTATTGATGAAAAACATCGTTTAATGCATTATGTGTATGATTTTCTCAATATGAAATGCTTTAATATCGAACTTATGAACATCACAGAAAAACAAGACAAGAAAAAATATCCTCTTTGTTTATGCTGCGATAATTTAAAAGAAGATCTTGTTGATACTACCGCCGATGATATAGCTGATATATTTAATGATATGGAAGACTATTCTGATGATGACGATTATTAATCCATGAGAGAAAAAAAATCATTATTAGTTGTATTAACTGGTCCCACAGCTGTAGGCAAAACAACACTAAGCCTTGAATTAGCTCAAGCCTTTCAATCAGAAATAATTTCTTGCGATTCACGACAATTTTACCGTGAAATGAATATTGGAACTGCCAAAGTTAGCAATGAGGAAATGCAGCAAGTTCCACATCACTTTATTAATCATTTAAGCATTGAAGATAATTACAATGTGTCAGATTATGAGCAAGAATGCATCGCTTTGTTGGAAAGCTTGTTCGAAAAGCATACTATTCTCTTTTTGAGCGGAGGTTCTGGCTTGTATATTGACGCTGTCTGTGCTGGAATTGATGATTTACCGGACATTGATGCTTCGCTGCGGGAAGAATTATGGCATAGCTATCAAGAAAAAGGATTAGAGTATATTCAGGCAGTCTTAGCAGAAAAAGATCCTGAATATTATGCTGTTGTGGATAAAAAGAATCCTACAAGATTATTACGTGCTTTAGAAGTATGCATCCAAAGCGGAAAGAAATATTCCTCTCTTCGAAAAGACAAAAAAAAGCAACGAAATTTTGATATTTTAAAAATTGCAATTAATCGGGAGCGCGAAGAAGTCTTTCAACGTATTAATGAAAGAGTGGAAATAATGTTTGAAAATGGATTAGTTGAAGAAGCTCGCAATCTTTATCCATTTAAAACAAATAATGCTTTAAAAACAGTTGGTTATACTGAGCTATTCCCTTATTTTGAAAATCAAATAAGTTTAGAAGAAGCAAAAGAAAAGATAAAAACCAATAGCCGTAGATATGCTAAACGACAATTAACTTGGTTAAGAAAAGATATGGATTATCATTGGTTTCATCCAAATGATAAGGAAAAAATCATTGTATTAATAGAAGAAAAGATTAAAAAAACTTCTTGAATATAGATGGATTATTAATAAGAAAACACCCAAGCACCTTTATATTTGGAAGCTTGCGCATTCCTGTCTCGCATTGCTTGGTTTTCATCTGATGAATAATTAGTATAAACATAATACAAGCCTCTGCTTTCATTCTTTATTATACCTGCTTGATTATTAGTCGATTTTACATTATTAAGGAAGTTTGTCGCATTTTTATACACTCCAAAAGCCATCACAACGACATAGTGACCTTTGGACAGTTGTAATAATTCACCATTCGCTGGATTAACACGTGAAATTGGAGATTTGGAAGAGGTTGCTGTTGTATTATTGTTGTTGTTTACAGGCTCTTTTATTGTGTTATTTGTCGTAGTAGTATTATTTGTTGTATTAGTATTATTCGTAGTAGTAGTAGTATTGGTGTTATCTGGTTCATCTGTGTTTGCCACCACAACGTCTTCATTTTTATCTAGTTTAGCAATATCGACATCTACACCATCCAAGCTGTATTCAACAAAGACCAATTCCATCATTTTATCTCCATCGCTAAGTTGAGAGGCTTCAACTAAATCTACTTGGTCCGTAAACTCTTGTAGTTGAAGGAGTATTTTTTGAATATCTGCTTGCTTGTGGGCGTAAGCAGCTTCTTCTTTTTTGGTATTTAAAATATTTTTTAAAGAATCAATACGTGCTCTAATTTCAATAATTTTTGTTTCAACATCTGAATGAATAATAAAAACAGTATAATTAACATCTGCTTTCTTAGTGTTAAACACATTAGAATCAGAGGCCTTAACTGCAAGAGCAGCAAAGATAAATAAACTAATTGACAGGGTTTTAACTAAATTCATGATAATATGATTTTTCATTTATTTGGTAAAAATAGGAAAGTTCTCTTATTTGTGCAAATAAGATTAATAAAAAACGGAAGAATTAATACTCGTATATCCATATTCCTTTATACTTATCTTTTTGTGTCTCTCTTTTTTCTATTGCTTCTTCTTCATCTTTTAAGTCATTAACATAGATATAGTAAAATCCTCTTGTTTTATTATGAGCAATGGTTGCGTCTATACCTTGAGATTGCAGATTATCATAATAAGAAACGGCGTATTCGTAATTTCTAAATGCCATTACAACAACATAATAGCCTTTATCCATCTCCGATTCATTTCCCGTATTTCTGTCAACCACAACAATATTATCTTTTGTAAAGTTTTGGATTATTTCATTTGCAGGTGCTTTTTTCAGATTATTTAAATCATGATCCACCTTATCAATATTGTATTCAACAACCGTAAGATCTTTTAATTTATCTTCAATCTCCTTATCGGATCTTCTTATATCAGTAATATTGTTAGATTCATCTTTAAGAATATCAGCACTATTTATCAGCTGTGCATTATTCTCTTCAAGTGCAGTAATCTGTCTATCATTACTCAAGCTGAAAATTTTGTCATTTAATAGTTTGATTTTTTTGTTTAATTCGTTTACTTTATCGTTCAACGCTTTTCTGTTTTCGTCGGCTTGACGTTGTTTTTCCAATTGTTCTTCTGTAAGTTGAATATCTTTAATGTCCAACAAATTTGTTAAGCTATCTACTTTATATTTTAAATCTTCAATTTGACTCTCTTTATATTCTTTATCTTCCTTGTATTCATCCGTTAACTTATTAAGGTCGAAGCGAAGCTTATCAATTTCTCTTTGTAAACTATCAATTTTTCGCAATAGTTTGATTTGATTATTCAACAAGAATTCCATTTCCTCAACATTAGCTTGTTGCTTGGTAATACGGTATGCTAGAAATACTTCATGTGTTCCGCTGGATTTCTTATTAAGTGGGTGCCCATAAATTTCGTAAGAATAGCCAAAATCGACTTTTTCATATAAATTCATTCCACCTGTTAATACTAATCCTGAATTTTTCAAAGAAAAGCTATATTCTCCACCCTGACGATAAGCTACACCTAACCACGCTAATTTATTCCACTCTCCTACTACTCCAACATCCAATTGTGTGGGACCTACTTCTGAGGAACGAAAATAGGTATGAGGAGTCAGTCTGATATCATGTTCTTCTATATAGAAATTATAGCTCGCAAAGATTAAATAATGTCTTTCCAAACTGAAGAAATAATTTCCATAATTAGATTGATGTCGAATACTTGTTTCTAATAATTGTGGAACAGCAATTCCTACTTCTAATTCTTCCCAAGTATATCGTAATCCAAAACCAGCATCAAAACAATAGCCATCTCCTACTGAAGAAAGTAAAACTGCATCATTAGGATCTTCAACAATAGCTCTGTCATAATCAATATGTTGATCTATTGCTCCAGCAGAAACACCAAATGTCAAAAAATGATCAGTATAGAGTTGTATTTGATAAGAATAACTCAAAGCAAAAGCATTTCTTTTTAATAAATCAGTTTGATCGGAATAAAAGTAAGCTCCTAAACCGATTTTTTCATTAACACTACCATGCATACCAAACATAGTTGTTTTAGGAGCACCTTGCAAACTCACCCATTGTCTTCTATCATTAAAAAACAACACACCATATTCTTGATCGCCAGCATTTGCAGGATTCAAGGTGTATTTATTCTGAGAGTATAGATTGAAATTGGTAAGCTGTTGCGCTTCAGCCCAAAATGAGCAGGCAAACAAACCGATAATAAATAGAGCAAAGTATTTCATACTGTTCATTTTTTCTTGTTTATAATTATTCTTAACGAATAACTGTAATTGGACCTGAATAAGAACTACCATCACCATCTTCTAACAACCAATAATATGTCGCTTCATTCAAGTCTTTACCTTTGTATTTTGCATCCCAATCGTTTTGATAATTCGTAGTGTGGTAAACTATTTCACCCCATCTGTTGAATATCCACAAATTATAGTTATCGTATCTTTCGATATTATAAATCACAAAATAATCATTCACACCGTCGCTGTTAGGAGATATTAAATTCACCGTTATAGGAACCTTTGAAGGTTGTTCTACGATAACAATTCTATGTGTGGTTGAATCCATACATCCATTTGAAGAATAAACATAAAGTATTACATCATAAATGCCTGGTGTATTAAAGGCATAGGTAACTGGATTTCCATTAATAAGAACTCCACCTGGGAATTCCCAAACATATTGTACAATACTATCTATTGGATCAATATACGAAAGGCTGTTAAATACTATGGAATCTCCAACGAATGCTGTATCTACTGCATCAATAATTGCTACTGGTAAAGGATATACTTCAATGTAAATAGTATCAGAAACATCACAACCTAGAGCAGTAGTAGCTGTTACCCAATAATTTTGAGAAACAGTAGGACAAGCTAAAATAGTGGAGAGACCTGAACCTGTGCTCCATAAATAGGAACTTACACCTCCATTTGCATGTAAGCTAATACAAGAACCGTAACACAGCCCTGTATCTGGTCCAATATATATTCTATCAAAATTCAAATTCACTTGTATCACACTATCACAACCATCAACAGTCATTAAGGTATCATAATAAGCTCCAGGACTATAAAGCGGAACACCATTGAAAAGGAAAGTATCGCCCTCACAAATCAATTGATTAACGATATGGTGATAAGTTGGGTTAAATTGTAAAATTAATTCCACTATACTATCACAGCCAACGGCATTAAGCAAGGTATCATAATAAAAACCAGGACTATGCAAAAACTGACCAGCAAAGAAGAAAGAATCATTTGCGCAGATTGTTTGTGTTATTGTAGTGAAAGACGGGAAAGCAATATCCAATCGCAATTCTGTTACAGAATCGCAAAGATTTGCTGTTAAAGTGGTATCAAAATAAGTACCTGCTAAATGTAACCAGTTAGAAGCAAACCAGAAACTGTCTCCCACACAGATGGTTTGATTAAGTATAGCATAAGGTAAAGTATCTGAATAATAATTAAGACTTAGCACAATTAAACTGTCACAACCATAAATATTATTAAGTGTATCGTAATATGTACCCGAACTATTTAACCACTGACCATTAAAGAACAAACTATCATTAAAACATAGGTTAGTATTAACATAATTGGTATCTGGTGTACCAACATCCAAAATTAATTCAAAAATGGTATCACATGTAATTAAGGAGGGAACAGTATCATAGTATATTCCTGAATTATAATACCATTGACTAGCAAAAAATACGCTATCACCTTGACAAATTAATTGATGTTGTGAAACGAAAATATTTGGGTCAACCGTTAAATTCAAAATAATAACACTATCACAACCATTAACAGAGCTTAAACTATCATAATAAGTACCAGCAGTATTTAGCCAATTACCTGCAAATAAGATACTGTCATTTGCACAAATAGTTTGATTAATATTCTGCACATATACAGGATAAACGGTTAAATCAAGGGAAAGTATGCTATCGCAATTATTAACACTATTCAAGGTATCCGAATAAAATCCGCTTGTATTATAGTATTGAGCTGCGAAAAGGATACTATCATTTGCACAAATTGATGCAACGAGAGTATCACGATAAATCGGATATTCGTTGACAGTAATCTCAAGAATACTATCACAACCATAGATATTTGACAAAGTATCAAAATAAGTGGCTGCTGTGTTAACCCACTGCGAACCAAAAATCAACACGCTATCGTTTGCACAATAAGAAGTTGGTGGTAGAACGACATAATGCGTTGGATTAACCGTAAGTATTACTCGGTTAATGCTATCACAACCATAGGAACCAAGTAATGTGTCATCATAAACGCCACTTACAAAAGTCCAATTCCCATGGATTAGCGCACTATCACCATCACAAATGCTTAAATAACTAGTATCAACAAGAATATCGATAACATTTAAGTTTATTTCAATAATACTATCGCATAAGGAAACTGTAGTTAAACTATCATAATAAACACCTGATGTAAAAACCCACGAACCATTAACCAATATGCTATCGCCTGCACATATATCTTGATTTGTGCTAACAAAGAATGTTGGATTTACAATAATCTCTTGATTTACAATACTATCACATAAATAGGCTGAAACTAATGTATCGCTATACCAACCCGATGTATTAATCCATGATGAAGCAAAGAATACGCTATCGTCATCGCATATACTTATTGTTGGTAATGTATCGTTGAAGAGCGGATGAACTTGGACAATTTGTTCAATAACGCTGTCACAATTGTTAGCATTTAAAAGAGTGTCATAATATGTTCCACTTGTATTTATCCATTGCGTTCCAAAAATCAAGGCACTATCATTCGCACAAATATCTATTGTTGGCAGCGAGGTAAAAGAGCCAGGATAAACAGTAAGTGTAACTCGATTAATACTATCACAACCGTATGAACTCACTAACGTATCGTCATAAACTCCGGACACATAACGCCATACACCATGCACAAGCAAACTGTCTCCATCACAAATATCTATATTAGCATTAATAATAATTGGACTGGCTATTGTTAAATTTATTTCAATAATACTATCACAACCATTAGAGCTTAATAAGCTATCGTAATATACTCCAGTGGTGTAAACCCAAGTTCCATTAATTAACACACTATCTCCTAGACATCTAAATATATTTCTTGTTTCAAAACTAGTTGCGTTAACTTGTATTTCTTGGTAAATAATACTGTCGCATAAAGCAACTGAAGATAGTGTATCTGTATATAAACCAGCAGTATTTATCCAGGAAGAAGCAAAAAAGACACTATCATTATCACAAATAGTAATAATTGGAAGCGTATCTTTATATATTGGATTCACTATAATACTTTGCTCCAATATACTATCACATCCATTTATACTTAACAAGGTGTCATAATAAGTTCCTGCAGTTGAAATCCAATTTGATCCAAAAATTAACACACTATCATTTTCACAAATATCAATACTTGGCAGCACATTTAGGTAATTTGGATGCACATGCAATGTGGTTCTATTAATGCTATCGCAACCGAAAACACTTGCCAATGTATCATCGTAATTACCAGCCAGAAATTCCCAATTTCCGTGTATAAATGCACTATCTCCATCGCAAATATGAACATTAGTAATAATAAGCATGGGACTTGAAACAGTTAAATTAATTTGAATCACACTATCACAGCCCAAAGAAGTTAATAAACTATCATTATACACACCACTGACATATATCCAACTACCATTAATTAAGATACTATCTCCATCACAAATATGCACATCTTTAATACTAAAGCTGGTCGGATTAACGGCTATTTCCTGATAAACAATGCTATCACACAAAGCAGCAGAGACAAGAGTATCAGTGTACCATCCTGCTGTATTAATCCATGTTGATGCAAATAGCACACTATCATTATCACAAATAGTAATTAATGGTAATGTGTCATGGATAATGGGATGCACAATAATTTCTTGTTCTAAAACACTATCACAATTATGCATATTTAATAATGTGTCAAAATAAAGACCAGGTGTGCTTACCCATTGGCTTCCAAAAATGAAAGCACTATCATTTTCACATATTTCAATCACTGGAAGTACAGTATAAGAAAGAGGATTAACCGTTAAAATAACCCGTTCAATACTATCACATCCGTAAGAACTAATTAAGGTATCATCATAAATTCCTGCAGTTAAAATCCAATTTCCATGAATAAGAATACTATCACCATCACATATTTCTTGATTTGTTGTGTTAATAATAGTATTTAATATTGTTAAGGTAATCTCGATGATACTATCACATCCTAAAGATGAAGATAAACTGTCTTGATAAACTCCAGGAGTATTTACCCAGTTTCCATTAATTAAAATGCTATCATGATCACAAATAGCTATTGCTTGTGGAATTAAATAAGTAGGATTAACTGCTATTTCTTGATGAATGATACTATCGCAGAAATTTACAGAAGCTAAGGTGTCTGTGTACCAACCAGCTGTACTTATCCATGCTGAAGCAAATAAAACGCTATCGTTATCGCAAATAGTTATTAATGGAAGTGTGTCATGATAAACTGGATGCACATTAATATTTTGTTCAACAATACTATCACAGCCATTACTATTATTTAATGTGTCGAAATAAGCTCCAGGGAGATTGACCCATAAGCTTCCAAATATTTGCACGCTATCGCCATCACAAATATCAATATCGGGAAGAAGAGTGTATGAAGTTGGATGAACTGTTAAATTTGTCTCGATAATACTATCACAGCCATTTGTAGTGAGTAAGGAATCTAAATATGTTCCTGATGTACTTTGCCAAGCACCTCCAATAAAGAGGCTATCACCTTGACAAATATCTTGATTTACAATAATTCTAAAAGTATCATTAAAGGTAATTGTTAATTCAATAATACTATCACATCCTAATACTGTTGAGAGTGAATCGTAGTAAGTACCTGTTGTTGTAATATTCTGACCAGCAAAAAATCTTACTTCTCCATCGCAATACTCTTCGGGGGGAAGTGTAACATGATAAGATGGTCCTATTTCTACTGTTCTATGAATAGTATCATTAGTTCTATCCATATCAAAACGTAATGAAACATATACGGTGAAATCGTAGGTTCCTGGCACTGATAAATCAACTGGCGTTGAAAAAGTATGTGTGAAGCTATTACCTTGTGTTAAGGTGGAAGCAAGGATAATTGTATCAATTATCAAAGGATTAGGAGCTAAATCTATGGTGGCAATAATAGTATCCCCCATAAGAATATCTTGTGATGCAACATTTTCAATCACAGCATCTAAATAGAAATTACTATTGGTGTCACAACTTAAGAGCGGAAGATTAGGCAAATCAATTAAGGCAATATCCATTGTAAATTCATCTGCTCCCATTTTTGGAGTAGTAAGACTTCTAACATCAGCATCAATATCAACGCTTACATAAGTAGAATTCGGTTTTCCGTTTAAATTTGCATCTTTGGTAGAAGGATCTGTTAAATGGTGATCATTAAAACTAACAAAAATAGGAATAACATCTACTGAGTTTTGATTATAAGAGCCAACAGCACCTTGCAATGCTGCAAGAGTGGCATAATCTGTACCATCCCATTGTAAATAACTGCCACCAGATGAATACAAATCATTATAATCAGAGGATTTTATAGCAGCTGTACCACTTCCTCCATCAGTATTACAAACAAAAGAATAAGGATTCCCGTTAGAAACAAAAATATTATTCTCAATATATAATGATGTGTTTGCTGTACTAAGAGAATGTTCGTAAAAAGCTGCGCCAGAAAGACCTCCTAACAATCTAATCGTATTGTGCAAGACTCTAATGCTATCATTATTTGTTGTTTCAATACCAACAATACCGCTATTACCGGTTGCTAATGCTGTGTTATTTTTAATAATGCTATTATGACCATCTGCAATAAAGCTTTCTAAGTGTATTGCTTTAACATCGTTAACTTGATTACCAACAAATAAATCATTTTCATAAAGGAGGAATGGTTTAGACATTGACATGCCACCAACTAAATACACACCAACTACCTCCCCTGTATGCGTTCGTTGAGAATTAAAGACATTTTTCCCTATTTCAGCATCTTCTAAACCTTTAGCATATAAGCAAACATTTGAGTTTTGCTGGAATTCACAGAGGTTAATCTCCAAGTTTTTCATTCCAGATGTTGGAGTTGTGAAAGCATTAGCAAAAAAGCCAATTCCTCCACCAACAAACTGTGATTTAGTAATCAACAAGCTATCAGAATTAAAATTGGTGCCAATACTAGCCTGATCAACACAAAACAGTGCATAATCCGGATAATTGGCAATCGGTAATGCAGCATTATGAAAAGGAGCAGAAAAAACACAACTGACAAAACTAACATTATCAGCATCATTTTGCATCTTAATTAATGTATTCTTAGTAGCATGGTTTGTTTGAAAACGTATTGCTGAAAATTGGATAAAACTAGTCCCATCTAATAAAAGATTTTGAGTAGCAGGATTTGTTGAAACTCGCTGAAGATAGACATCAGCCGGATTGAGAGTAGCAGAGTAAAAATGTACATTCGCTGTGGGAGTGGCTCCTGGAATCTGATTAATTATTAATGCTTCATTATATATTCCTGGCGCTACAATAAACTCAACGCTTGATATAATTCCTATAGTATTTAAATCATTTACAGCTGTTGTAAAATTAACATAATTTGTTGGCGATGCTGGTAAAGAAGGATCAATAGTATAAACACCTGACAATTGGGAATAAGCCGAAAAACAAGGAAATAATATAATAAGTATTATAACTAATAATTTAGTCTTCATAGCATAGGTGTTTATTCAAAAATCCTTACTCAATTCACAAACTTAACATATTTTTAACCAAAAAGCAAGTTTTTATACAATTATTTTTAAATACTAATAATTTAACATTTCATACATATAATCTTACGACAAATTTGTAAAATTGTTACGATTTTATAATCCTTGAAAATCTACACCTCATCTACATTTAGCTTTAGTTAATCGATAATATGAGGTTTTCCTATATTCTTTAGTATTTTTTTTTGAGTATTTTCTTTTTATTTATATTTATTATTATGTATATTTATCTTTTTTTTACTGAATTTAAACTTTAATTATGAAGCGTTATTTGATTTTTCTTATTGTTATTATCCTAAGTAGTAACTTATTGGCACAAACACCTAATAATATTATGGTTAAAAAACAGCATGCTTTTTCACAAGTACCTGCTTTTTTCTCCTTAACTGAAGAAGTTAGTCCTGCTAAATTCTCTAATTGGTTTACAGAATCCTTTGGTTTTCAGCTTGATTACGATGTTATTGGAACAGAAAAGGATAAATTGGGTATGACCCACTATAGATGTCAGCAAAAAATTGCTGGAAATCCAATCCACAATGGTATTTTTATTATCCACAGTAAAAATGATATTATCCACTCTGTTAATGGAAGTATATTAAGTAATTCAGATTTTAAAATACAAAATAATCAAAATATTGATAAAAACACAGCATTAAACTATGCCCTGAACTATGTAGATGCTGATGTTTATAAATGGGAATTGGAAGGAGAAGAAAAAACACTAAAATATGTATTAAATGATGACAAAGCCAGTTTTTATCCTGAGGGTAAGCTGATTCTAATTCCTGATTTTACGAATCCTAGTTTATATTATCTATGCTGGGAATTCAAAATCTATGCACACTCTCCTATGTCGCATCAGCGTATTTTTGTAGATGCTGCCAACGGCGAAATCAGAAATATTATCAACTGTATTCACGACGCCGATGTTCCGGGCACAGGGAATACTGCATACAATGGCAATCAATCTATTGTTGCTGACAGCTATGGTGGATCCTATCGATTAAGAGAAAGCGGTAGAGGGCAAGGAGTTGAAACCTATGATATGAATGAAGGAACAGATTATAATTATGCTGTTGATTTTACGGATGCTGACAATAATTGGAATAATAATAACGCCCAACTAGACCAATATGCTACGGATGCACATTTTGCTACAGAAAGAACCTATGATTACTTTTATAATGTACATGGCAGAAATAGTATAGATAACAATGGTCATAAACTAGTTAGTTATATTCATTTTGATGTAAAATATGTAAATGCTTTTTGGAATGGATATTATATGACCTATGGTGATGGAGGCTCTACGGCTTACCCTTCAACTACACCTTTAACCACAATTGACATATGCGGACATGAGATTACACATGGTCTGACATCTAAAACTTGCGATTTGGATTATCAGAATGAATCCGGTGCTATTAATGAAGGATTTAGTGACATCTTTGGGACTATGGTGGAATTTTTCGCAGTTCCTTCTTCTGCTAATTGGACTGTTGGCGAAGATATGGGACTCACTCTCAGGAGTCTAGCAAATCCAAATGCGTATGACTTACCTGATACTTATTTTGGAAACCATTGGGCACCTCTCTCCGCAAGTCCAAATCAACAAAATG